>CAZCXL010000124.1:0-7362 GCA_964502625.1 uncultured Planctomycetales bacterium
CTTGGCCGGTGGCGCCGTCGCGCTCTTGCTGCGCCACGTCCACTTTGGCCTTGTTGATCGCTTCCGCGGCGGCGCGCTTGCCGATGGCTTCGATGTAGCCCGATTCATCGGTGATGTCGCGGATGTTGACGTTGATCAGGTCTAACCCGATCTTGTTGATCTCTTGTGCGACGTTCTCGTTGACCAGCGACATGAACTTCTCGCGGTCCTTGTTGATTTCCTCGATCGTCAGCGTGGCGATCACCAGACGCAACTGACCCAGAATGATGTCTTGGGCTTGCTCGGAGATCTTGCGCTCGTCCATGCCCAGCAGACGCTCGGCAGCGTTGTTCATCAGCACCGGGTCGGTGCTCACGCCCACCGTGAAAGTGGAGGGCACGTTGACGCGAATGTTGTTCTGCGAGAGCGCGCCCGAAAGCGGAATCTCGATCACCATCGGATCCAGCTTCAGATACTCGTAGTCCTGGATCAGCGGAATCACGAACACACCGCCGCCGTGGAGGCACTTCGCGGCGCGTTGCGCGCCGACTTTGCCGAAGACCACAAGCACGCGGTTCGAAGGGCAGCGCTTGTACTGGCGGATCGTGAAGACCACCATCAGCAGTAGTACCAGCAGAATCGAGCCGACGAGCGGCAAGAAGGTCTGCAGTTGCTGGCCTTGGAGGTCGGCGCTGGCAAGGAGGAGGTTCATGGACATCAGACGGGCTCTACGGTAACGGTGCGATCTTGGTTGACGCTCGCAACTCGCACGCGAGTGCGCGTAGGCAGCGCCGCGCCGACGCTCACCGCATTGACGATGCGCTCGCGCTGGCGGATCACCAGCCTCACTTGGCCGGTGCCGAGTCCGCGCTCAGGCACCGAGACGTAGACCTCACCGTCGAGGCCCTTGGCCTCGGCGATGTCGACGGTGCCGTCCGCTTCAAGGCGCCGGACATTGCGGAACAGGCTGCCGATCAGCATGACGAACAGCGTGCCGCCCACCACCGCGGCAGCGAAGGTCGCGCCCAGGTTCCACTCGAGGCCGTAGCGCGCGGCGTAGCCAGACCAGCCAAAGCCCATGAAGAAGCCGGTGATGGCTTGCACCGAGAGGAACTGCGCGGCGAGACCGGAATCTCCGTGATGCAGTTCGACTCCCGCGTCGGTTTCCATGCTGCCGACGTCAGCGTCCGCGATGCCGCCGAAGGCGAGCATCAAGAGGCGGAGCAGAAAGAATCCCGTGCCAACCACGGCCGGAATGGAAAACCAGAGGGCGTCGCCAGCGAAGAAGTCTTGGAACATGGAGGAATCTCAGGGACGGAGGCATTCTATCCCCACAGCGGATACGCGCGCCCGGCGCGGGGTGGGACTAGAATCCGAACGATGTTTGCGAGTTTAGGGCGCTACCCCTTGGAGAAGCCTGATGCCTTCGAGCAAGAGGTCCTGGACCTCTGGCGCCAGGAGGACCTGCTGGCCCGCACGCTGGAGGCGCGCGCCGGTGCTCCGCCCTTCGTGTTCTACGAGGGTCCTCCCACCGCCAACGGCAAGCCGGGAATTCACCACGTGCTGGCCCGCACGCTGAAGGATTCCGTCTGCCGCTATTGGACGATGGCGGGCTATCGGGTGGAGCGGAAGGCTGGCTGGGACACGCACGGCCTGCCCGTCGAGTTGGAAGTTGAGAAACAGCTCGGGATCAGCGGTAAGCCGGACATCGAGAAGTTGGGGATCGCGGCCTTCAATGCCAAGTGCCGTGAGTCGGTGTGGACCTACAAGCAGGATTGGGAGCGATTGTCGGAGCGGATCGGTTATTTGCTCGACTACGCGCACCCCTACGTCACCTACGAGAAGGACTACATCGAGAGCGTTTGGTATCTGCTCTCTCGGTTCGACGCCAACGGGCTGCTCTATCGCGGCCGCAAGGTGCTGCCGTGGTGCGGGCGGTGCGGCACGGGCCTCTCGAGCCACGAAGTGGGCCAGGGCTACAAGGATCTCGATGATCCTTCGGTTTGGATCAGTTTCCCGCTGACGGCCGCAGTTGGACTGCTCCAGGGCGCGGAGGTGGTGGCCTGGACCACGACCCCATGGACTCTGCCGTCCAACTTCGCCGCATGTGTGCACCCGGACTTCGACTACGCGGTCGTACGGGTGGGCGAGCGCAGCTTCGTGCTGCTCGAATGCAAGTTGGACGAGGTGTTCGGCAAGGAGCCGCGCGAAGTTCTGGGAACTGTGAAAGGTTCTGCGCTCGTCGGTCTCGCCTACGAGCCGCTGTTCACGTGGCAGGGCGGCCGTCCGGTTTTGGACGGCGCACCCGGCCACGTCGTGGTTGCGGACAGTTTTGTCAGCGCCGCAGACGGCACCGGCATTGTGCACATGGCGCCCTACGGGGCGGACGACTTCCGCATCGGCCAACGCGAGGGCTTGGCGGCCCGCCTTGGTGTCGGCGAAGACGCGCGGCTGCTCGCGGAGATCGCGGGAGTGCCCGCGGGCACTTTCTTCCGCGACGCCAACAAGGATCTCGCGCGGGATCTCAAGCAGCGCGGGCGATTGATTAAGTTGGCGCAATACCGCCACAGTTATCCGCATTGCTGGCGCTGCGATACGCCGTTGATCTATTTCCCGGCGCCGGCCTGGTTCCTGAAGACCACCGCCTACGCCGAGCAGATGCTCGAGGCGAATCGCCAGATTCGCTGGTCGCCGCCCGAGATCGGCAGCGGCCGCATGGGCGAATGGCTGGCGAACAACGTGGACTGGGCGCTGTCGCGCGACCGCTTCTGGGGAACCCCGCTGCCGGTGTGGGTGAACGACGAAGACGCCGACCATTGGCATTGCGTCGGCGGCTTTGGGGAACTTGGGCGACTCGCGGGCGCCTTGGCGAAGGATTTCGATCCGCACCGGCCCGGTGTGGACGCGATCACTTTCCCGGCGTCGCAGTTGATCCCCGGCAAGGTCGGCACGATGCGACGCGTGCCGCAAGTCATGGACTGCTGGTTTGACAGTGGTGCCATGCCCTTCGCGCAGCACCACTGGCCCTTCGAGAATCGCGAGCTCTTGCGCGAGCAGTTCCCGGCCGACTACATCGCCGAAGGCGTGGACCAAACGCGCGGATGGTTCTACACCCTGCACGCGATCGGTGTGTTCATGAGTTGTGTGGACCAAGGCCGCGAGGAGGCGCTGCGGCTCCCTCCGGGCGGCGCGTACAAGAGTTGTTTGGTCAATGGATTGCTGCTCGACGCGAAGGGGCAGAAGATGTCGAAGCGAATCGGCAACATCGTCAATCCGGACGAAGCCATCGGTCGCCACGGCGCCGACGCGATCCGCTGGAGTCTGCTTGCGGCGGGGGCAGCGCACCTCTCGCGCCGCTTCGACGACTCTGCAATCGAGGACACGCGCCGCCGCGTGCTCGGCACGCTCACGGCCTGCTATGACTTCTTCGCGCTCTACACGGGCACGGAGAATTGGTCGCTCGCGGATTACGCGCGCGCGCCCGCGCCGGAACTCCGCCCGCCGCTGGATCGCTGGATTCTCGCGCGACTGAATGCGGCGACGGCCGCAGTCCACGAAGCTTTTCGCGGGCTCGAGCCGCATCTCGCGTTGCGACGACTCGACGCCTTCATCGTGGACGAGTTGTCCAATTGGTACATTCGCCGCTCACGCCGCCGTTTCTGGGGCGCCGGCACGGCTTCCGAGGCTGCTGCCGCCTTCGCAACCTTGCACGAGGTGTTGCATGCGACGGTGCGGCTGATCGCGCCCGTCGCTCCGTTCCTCGCGGACGCGCTTTGGCGCAGGCTCGCTCCGAGCGAAGGCAGCGTGCATTGCGCGCGACTTCCTGAGTTCGCGCCCGGTGTCACGACCGCGCTCGAAAGCGCGCTTGCGCCGATTCTCGCGGCGGCGAAACTCGGGCGCGCCCGCCGCGAGAAGGTGGGGATTCGCACACGGCAACCGCTGGCGCGCGTCACGATCTGTTTGCCGCAACTCGGCAGTCTCGGCGCGGCTGCCGGGCAACCTTCGCCCGGCGATTTCGAGCGCGAACTCAAAGAAGAACTCAACGTGAAGGAAGTGCGGTGGGTGGACGATCCGGCCGCGGCAGGTTTAGTCGTGGCGGTGAAGCCCCACTTCCCCACTTTAGGCCCGAAGGCCGGTCCGCGGATGAAGGCCGTGGCCGCGGCCGTCGCTGCCATGAGTTGTGCTGAGGCGATGGCAATTCAGCGCGGGGAAGCGCGCACCGTCGAAGGCGTTGCGCTTGCGCCGGAAGACGTCGTCGTGGCCTATCAAGCCGCCGCCGGCCAGGAAGCCGAGAGTGATGGCTTCGTCACGATCGTGCTGGACACCCAACTCACACCAGCCCTCGAGCGCGAGGGATTGGCCCGCGAAGTGTTGAACCGCGTGCAGACGCAACGCAAGGAGAGCGAGTTCGCAGTCGGCGACCGCATCGAACTCCGCGTAGTTGCCGCGGACGAGGTGCTTGCCGCGCTCCAAGAACACGGCGCATGGATCGCGGAAGAGGCGTTGGCGCCCGCCGGTTTGTTGCTCAGCGAGTCACTGGGCGCGGACGCGCGCATCTGGGAACTTCCGGGCGCGCGGAGCGTGCAGATTGCGGTGACGCGCATCTGAGTCCGCGCTAGAGTGTGAAGGTGTCGCGGTGGCCGGGACACAGAGCCTCCGGTCCGATGATTTCTTTCCGGGAGCATCGTTCCGGGACGGGTAAACCGCCCCGGGCTGCGTCCCACCTGATCGCACGGACCCGCGTGGTCCTGTACCCGGTCCCGCGCACACCCCCATCCTGCGGGTTACACAGAAGTGCGCTCGCGGATTCAGATCCCCGCTTGAACCCGCGCGATGCCTTGGACAGAATGCGGACGTGGCGCGCATCCTTCTGTTCATCTCGGCCCTGACTTTGGCTTCCTGCGGTGGGGGAAAGGCCTCCACGGACGCGAGTCATCCTGTCGTCACGCAGATTCCCTTGGACCTTGGCGCCACGTCCACGCCGCCCGCTGCTTCGGTGGCGGTCCCGAAGCCTCCGGCCAAGCAAGAAAAGCAGGAGAAAGTTGAGGCCCGTCCGGCCGCTTCCGGCAAGACCGAGGCCGGAGTGGTGGCGCTGGACGCGTGGCATCGGCGTACCGCCACCGCGCGCGGCACCAGTTCCGAAGGCGGAGATGCGGCGCAAGCCCTCGCCGGATTGCATCAAGTTCTTTCCGGCGACGGTGCCGCCGTGCAGTCGCGCTGGCGCCAGGCGGCTCCGAAGGGTTTGGGCGCCGAGTTCTCTCGGTTGGCGGGAGCCTTCGCGCAGGGTGGAACCACGGGACTGGAACAGGCGCTCATCGCCACCCCGGCAGTGACTCCGGCCAGCCTGGCCTTTCAGGAAGTGCTGACCGTGCGCGCCCTCGAGTCCCAGGAGATCGAGCGGGCCGGGCGTGCTCTCAGCCGACTCTTGGCCGGTGCGACTGCGTCGGGCTATCCGCGGGAGCGGATCCTGGAGTGGGGCGTGTCCGCTCAGCGCGTCGCGGATGGCGTCAGCGCGGTGATTCCGGCAACGGCCTACGTGGTGGCGGCCGGTGACTCCTACTGGAAGATTTGCAACAACCTCCGGAAGAAGGGCCAGCCGATTGAGCCGGGCTGGGTAAAGCTCTTCAACCGCCGACGTGGAGACAACATCGCCAAGGGCGAGACTTTGCGCCTTCCTTCCTTGCCTTTACGCATCGAAGCCTGGCGGCAACTTCGGCTCGCCGCAGTGTTCGCGGGAGACTTCCCGGTGCGCATCTACGCGACCAGCAGCGGCAAGCCTGAGAGCCCGACCCCGCTCGGGGAATTCACTCTCAAAATCTGCGAGAAGGAGCCGGTGTATTACCCGCCGAGCGCAGCCTCCGTTCCCTACAAGAACCCGCAGAATCCGCTGGGTGAGCGTTGGCTTGGGTTCGCCGAAGATCGCCAATACGGTCTTCACGGCACCAATAGCGAGAACACGATCGGCAGCTTTGAGACCGGCGGCTGCATCCGCATGCACAATGCCGACGTGATCGAATTGTTCGACTTGGTCGGTCCCGGCGCGAAAGTACGGATCAACCCGTAGGGTCGTTTCGGTGGCGCTGGAGCCACTCTGCGGCCCAGCCCTCGCTCACGCCAATCCCGGCCACATGGACCTTGCCGCAGCAAGCGGGGCCGGAGGCGAGCAGCATGCCGCGCTTGGGGGCGACGAAGCTCAGCGTGCGCGTGGCACGCACCGCGACCCCGAGGATCTCACCGGTGTCTGCATGCAGACCGCTGGGCAGGTCGACCGACAAGATCGCTTGGCCACTCTGGTTGATCAGTTCTACGGCGACGCGTGCGGCTCCCTCGAGCGGGCGGTTCAGTCCCAGACCGAACAGGCCGTCCACCCAAAGACTGGGTTCCTCGGCTACCGGAAAGGGTGGGGGAGTTGCGTGGACGGGAATCCCCAGCCGTCGGACCACCTGAAGCGCGCTTTCCGTAGCGCTTCCGGAAGCCGGGGGACCGAGCGGAAGGAAAAGCGAAAGCACCATTCCGGTGCCAGCCAAGTGCCGGGCTGCGACGGCTACATCACCGCCATTGTGACCCGGGCCGCATATCAGCACTATCCTATCGACACCCTGAGTTTTCGCCATTTCCAGTGCATGAGCGGCCACGGCGGCGGCCGCATTTTCCATCAGGAGGCCGGCGGGGAGGCCAATTACGGACTGCAGATGCGCGTCGAAAGCGAGGACCTCAGCTCCCGTCCAGGCGGTGCCGGGTTCAGAAAATGCCAATCCCGCTTGACGCGCTTTCACCGCGCCCTAACATATCTGCCCGCTTGACATGGGAAGCCCCTTCCGAGGGGTTGTTCGCATGAAAAAGCGGGAATAACTGCTCTCTGATGAGGTTCCGGATCGGTGCTTGACGGTCGCCCCGCGCGACTGCACAATGGCCGACCCGCTCTTCATGAGAAGACGGTCAGCAGGCCCATAAAGCCTCGTTCTGTAAAAACAAGGATGACCCTGTCGCAGTGATGCGCAAAAGCATTGCCGGACAAACCCTGTGAACCTTCGGGTTCGCTGTAATCAAAGTGAAGGGTTTGATCCTGGCTCAGAGTGAACGCTAGCGGCGTGGATTAGGCATGCAAGTCGAGCGTGAAAGTCCGCAAGGACAAGTAAAGCGGCAAAAGGGTGAGTAATACATGGCTAACGTACCCCCGACTCCGGCATAACCGCTGGAAACGGTGGTTAATTCCGGATGGCCCCCAGGAACCGCATGGTTCTCGGGGTAAAGGTAGGGACCTTCGGGCCTTCTGGTCGGGGAGCGAGCCATGGGCTATCAGCTAGTTGGTGGGGTTGTGGCCCACCAAGGCTTTGACGGCTAGGCGGTCTGAGAGGATGGCCGCCCACATCGGGACTGAGA
>CAZCXL010000125.1:0-7358 GCA_964502625.1 uncultured Planctomycetales bacterium
CGTGAATTGCTGACGTCCGCGCTCGCTCTGAAAGCGCGCTCCGGGCAAGAGTCGCTCGCGCAGGCCTCGATTTTCCACGATCACGTGAGCGCGTGGCTCGCGCCCGGAGATCGTCCCCTGGAGTTGTTCTTGCGCAGCGGCGTGCTGGCGCAGCAACTAGGTGTGTTGCCGGATCCAAACTCAACCAGCGCGATCAGCCGCAGCATCGGCCGCTTCTTCCGCACCGACTTGATGCGCTTCGCGGCGGGCTACGCATTGCTCGGCGCGGAGACCCAGTTCCGGATGTCCGGCGATCTCGACACCAGCAATGCGCCGGAATTCATGAAGGGTTGGCTCGAAACGGCGCCCGTAGGCCCGGCGCGCTTGCAAGAGTTTGCGGAATTGACGCCGGCGGATTCCTTCTTCCTCGGCGCGCTGGCAGGAGATCCGCATCTCTTGCTGCTGGAGTTCCACGATCTCTTTGCCGGAGATCTGCGCAGCGCCATGGACGAAGCCGTGCAGTCTGCGGGCCGCTACCAGGGCATGGGGGATTTACTGCGGGACATCGGAGACATGTATCGGCCGGGCTTGGCCCTGATGCTGCGCCGTGACGACTACCCCGTGCGTGAGGACGATCCGGTCCATGACAACACTCCGGTGCCGCTGTTTGCGGTAGTCGGAAAACTGCGCGACGGGCTGCTCTTCGATCGACTGCGCGATTACTTCATCACGAACTGGCGGCGCTTCACGGGAGACGCTGCGCAGAAGCAGGAAGAGGTGACGATGATGGGCGGCGCGATCGCGCGTTCCTTCGTTTCGCCGATCGTGCCGGGCACCGGAGAGATCGTGATCACGCGGGTGCCTTCGCTGGATCTCGTGATCATTTCGAACTCCGCCAAGTACACCGATTCGATCATGCGCACGGCGTTCGCCAATCCGCGAGATGCCGCGGGCCAGCGCATGCGCCTCTCGAATCAACCGGATTTCCAGCGCGCACTGCGCTCCAGCGAAAACGGAGCGCAAGCCTTTTTCTGGTTCAATCCCCGCGAGGCGCGGCATTGGCTGGACGAATACGCCCTGGGCATCGCGCGCGACGAGTTCCGCGCCGAGCGCGAAACAGTTTGGCGCGGCAAGCGCGCCGGCCTTGAAGCCGAGCAGCGCGAGAAGCTCTTCCCCGGGCGCAGCACCCTCACGCCCGGCGAGGACCAGCAGCTCGCTGACGCCGTGGACGCCGCCCTGCTCGCCGGCGAAGCGGGCGCGGAAGGCCGCATCGCCGAGCTTGCCGCGCAAGAGCGGGCGAGTCTGCTTCCCTTCCAACTCCTTGATTGGATCTCAGGCGGACTCCGCGTCAGCCGGCGCACGGCGACGATGGTCCTAGACGCACATTTAGGGGGCAGTTAGAATCCCTCTCCCCAACCCAGCCGGGATGGCGGAATTGGCAGACGCGCCAGGTTGAGGGCCTGGTGGGAGTAACATCTCGTGCAGGTTCGACCCCTGTTCCCGGCACCAGAATCGAGGGCCGCCTGGACAACGGGCGGCCTTTTTCCTTTCCCTCTCGCACCCGATGAGCAAGACGCAAGCCGGCGCTCTCCCCGCTGACACGCGCGAGCGGCTCGAGGCGCTCCGCCAACTGGTGGGCAACACGCCGCTGGTGGACATTCGCTGCCGGTTCCGTGGGCGCGAGTTCCGCATTTATGCGAAGTCGGAGTGCTCGAACTTCACCGGCAGCATCAAAGACCGGATGGCGCTCTACATTCTGGAGAGCGCTTACGAAGAGGGAAAGATTCGGCCGGGCGATCTGATCGTCGAGGCCACCAGCGGCAACACCGGGATTGCGTTCAGCGGACTCGGCCGTGCTCTGGGGCACCCGGTGCGCATTCACATGCCGGATTGGATGAGCCGCGAGCGCGTGCAGATCATTCAGAGCATGGGCGCGATCGTGGTGCCGGTATCGGCGGCGCAGGGCGGTTTTCTCGGGAGCATTGCGCAGGCCGAGGCGCTAGCGGCCGAACGCGACGACGTGTTTCTGCCGGAGCAATTCAAGAATCCGGCCAACGTGCAGGCCCACTACGAAACCACCGGGCCGGAAATTTTCGAACAGATGCGCGCGGGGGGCGTGGTGCCGACCGCCTTCGTCGCAGGCGTGGGCACGGGCGGCACCGTCATGGGAGTCGGCCGCTTCCTACGCGAGCAAGTGCCGGGCATTACGATTCATCCGCTCGAGCCTGCGGATTCGCCCACTTTGAGCACGGGGCGCAAGGATGGCAAGCATCGCATTCAAGGAATCAGCGATGAGTTCATTCCGCCGATCGTGCAGTTGAGCGCGCTGGATTCCATCGTGGACGTGCGCGACGGCGATTCGATTCGCATGGCGCAGAGACTCGCGCGCGATCTCGGTTTTGGACTAGGCATCTCGAGCGGCGCCAATTTTCTAGGCGCGCTGAAGATTGCGCACGCCCAAGGCGCGGACTCTGCGGTGGTGACCGTATTCGCCGACTGCAACAAGAAGTATCTCTCTACCGACTATGCCAGCGACGAGCCGATTTGCGCGGGTTATCTGGAGCCCGAAGTTGAATTACTCGGCTTCCGCATTCTGCCCGCGGCCGCACGGCGCTAAGCACCATGCCTAAGCCCGCCCTCAATCTGCAGACCACCACGCTGTGGCACTATCCGTCGCAGCATTACCGCGAAGGCGCTCACGGCGATTCCGAATACCGCGGCGCGACGCCGTCATGGGTGATCTGGAATCTGCTCGAGCGCTACACGGTGGAGGACGAGTTGGTGATCGATCCGATGGCGGGCAGCGGCACCACGCTCGACGTCGCTCGCGAGATGAAACGTCGCGCACTGGCCTACGACTTGGCGCCGACGCGCTCAGAAGTCTTTCGTGCCGACGCGCGCGCGCTGCCGCTCGAGGATGGGAAGGCCTGCTTCGTGTTCGTAGACCCGCCTTACGGCGACAATCTGCAGTACAGCGGCCAGGCAGACTGCATCGGCGAGTTGCCTGCCGACGGAACTGACTATTGGCGCGCGATGGATGACGTGCTGTCCGAAGTCTTTCGCGTGCTGCGTCCCGGACGCCATGCGGCCTTCTACGTGTGCGACATCTGGAAGCGGCGCGGCTTCGTCCCGCTCGGCGCGCGGCTGGCCGTGCTGATCGAAAAGCGCTTCGAGATGGTGGACCACGTTGCCGTGGTGCGCGGCAACAAGGATCTGCTGAAGGGCAACTACCGCAAGGCTGCCGAGGAAACGAACTTCTTCCTACGCGGCTTCAACCACCTGCTGATCTTCCGCAAGCCGGAGGCGAAGGCCGGCAAGGCGATCCCGCGCGATACTCGTCAGCGCCGCTGATGCACCCTGGCGATTGCAGGGACTGCGTTAGTCCGCTGCCCGTACCGCTTCGAACTTGCCAAAGCTGAACGAGAAGATGGTCTTGATGGAGAGGCCGTCCGGAGCGAGCCAAGTGCGCGCCTTCATGGCCTGTCCGTTCACGACGTAGTCGGCGCTGTAGACGCTGGCCGTCACCTTGGCTCCTTGCCAAGGAACCTCGGCGTCCGGATCGCGCTTCAACTTGCGCGAAGATTCCACGGGCTTCCAGGAATCCATCCCGAAGCCGAACACACGATCTTCGAGCGCGTCACCCGGATTGAGGGTGAGCGCTCGATAGTTGAACCAGTCGGCGGCGAAGCCATCCGGTGAGAAGAAAGAGCCGTCGAGCACGAGCTCGATCTCGGTTTCCGCGCCGGGTGCGCCTCCGCGCGCGAAGAGGTGACCGTTCTCGACGCGGTAGGTTGCGGTCTCGCTGCCATCGGGACGTTTCCACGTCGCCGACTTCAGCCGGAGATCCGCGCCATAGAACGCCGTGATCTCACAAGGCCGGGTGAAGCCGCCGGTGGGAATCAGACGCAGTTGCAGATGCCACTCTTCCCCGTCCTGCGTCCACAAGTAGTCCTCGTGGCCCGCTGGATTGCCGGAGAAACTGAAGGAGTAGCGGCCGCGGTGCACGATCTCACCCGGCACTGATTGCGCGAGCTCGGCCTGGGTTGCGAGGGCGGCGGCATCCGTGCCGGAGGCAGTCTCACGCGCCGCCTGGAGCAGGCCATCGAGTTCCGTGCGATCGAACCAACGACCGCGCAATGCGACCGCTTCGATCTTGGAATAATTCCGCACGTCCTCAAGAGGGTTGGCGCTGAGCAACACGAACGACGCCGTGGCTCCCACGTGAATGCTGCCGAGCCGGTCGGACACGCCGCACAGGCGTGCGGGAATGATCGTGGCGGAGCGGATGACGTCGGCCGGCGCGATCCCGCACTCTTGGAACAACTCCATCTCGCGGTGCAGTGAGAACCCCGGGTAGACGCGCGGGTTGGCGAGGTCCGTGCCACAGACCAAGGTGACGCCGGCATCGTGTAAATCTTTCACCAGAGCTCTTTGGTGCGGGAGCGCGAGCTTGAAGAAGGGCGCAGCGCGCTGATAGCCGGTGTTGCGCCAGAAGGAACGCATGTAGGGGAAGATGTACTCCATCAGCGGTTCCTTCTCGACCGCGTCGGGGTCCGTGTAGCCGGCGACCCCTTCGAGCACCACCAAGGTCGGCGCGAAGAAGCAGCCCGAGGCCGCAGCGCGCGCGTACGCGGCGGCCAGTTCTGCCGCCGGCGCCTTCTCGCGCAGTGCGTAATACGCCATCTCGCGGCTGTCACCGCGCGCGATCTCGTCCGGCGCCGCGCCGGCGAGTTTGCCGATCAAGCGCTCCCATCCCATGAGGTGCTCGCTGAATTGGAATCCGGCGGCGAGTGCTTCATCGAGGCTCACTGCATCCGGGACGTGGCCGCCGACGGTGAGGCCACGCGCTCGGGCTTCCTCCATCGCGCCATGAAATGCTTCCGGAGACAACCGGCTGTAGAGCTTGATCTGATCCACACCGGCGTCGGCCAATTTGGCGACCGCGGCGCGCGCGCTTGCGGCATCTTTGCAGGCTTCGCTGAAGGGCCACACCGGCGGATCTCCGTCGATGATGGCACCGACCACGATCAACTCCGGTCCAAGCGCTGCGCCGCTGCGCAGGGACTCGCGCAACGCGAGCGCACCCGTGGTTTCGGAACCGAGATCGCGCACGAAGATCACTCCGTTGGCGATCAAGGCGCGTCCCTGCACGGCCGCTTCGGTGAAGTGCACGTGACTGTCGAACAATCCCGGAGCAAGGATGCGTCCGGCAGCGGGAATCACTTTCACGCCTGCAGGGATCGCGGTGGTGGAACGCGGCCCGGCAGCGACGACGCGCTCACCCTCGATGAACACCGTCCAATCCGCGCGCAGCACGCCGCCTTCGGTGTCCAGCACGGAGACGCCGACGATGGCGTAAGGCTGCTCAGGCGGCGGAAGTTGGAACGCGAGCGAGAGGAGGATGGCAGTGAGCATGCTGGGGGTAGATAGCCTACGGAGGAGACGAGCCTGTCTCAGAAAAACGGCCCGCGTGGATCGCTCCACGCGGGCCGTGACGACGCGGGTTGCGCCTAGAAATCCATTCCGCCGCCGCCCATTCCGCCACCGCCGCCGCCGGCGGGCATCTTGGGTTCGGGCTTCGGAATCTCGCAGACGATCGCTTCGGTGGTGAGCAACAGCGTGCTGACCGAGGCGGCGTTCTGCAACGCGGCGCGCACGACCTTGGTCGGGTCGATCACGCCATCTTTCACCAGATCGGTGTACTTCTCCGTGGCGGCGTTGAAGCCGTAGGTGAAGGATTTCTCGCTGCGCACGCGGTCCACGACGATCGATGCGTCGAGGCCCGCGTTGATCGCGATTTGCCGGATAGGGGCCTCGAGCGCGCGAATCACGATCTGCGCGCCGGACGCCATGTCGCCGGAGAGTTGGAGTTTCTTGACCGCTTCGACCGAGCGCAGCAGCGCCACTCCGCCGCCGGGCAGGAAGCCCTCTTCGGCGGCAGCGCGCACGCTGTGCAAGGCGTCTTCGACGCGGGCCTTCTTCTCTTTCATCTCGGCCTCGGTGGCCGCTCCGACGTTGATCACTGCCACGCCGCCCGCCAGTTTGGCGAGCCGCTCCTGCAGCTTCTCTTTGTCGTAGTCGCTGGTGGTGCGCTCGATCTCGGCCTTGATCTGCTCCATGCGAGCCTTGATCTTGTCCTTCTTGCCGGCGCCTTCGACGATCGTGGTGTTCTCTTTGTCCACCACGACGCGCTTGGCGCTGCCGAGGTGCTCCAGTGCGGCGTTCTCGAGTTTGAAGCCGAGATCTTCCATCAGCGCGGTGCCGCCGGTGAGGATCGCGACGTCTTCAATCATCGCCTTGCGGCGATCACCGAAGCCGGGCGCCTTCACTGCGCAGCATTTGAACACGCCGCGGAGTTTGTTGACCACCAGGGTAGCCAGCGCTTCGCCTTCGACGTCTTCCGCGATGATCAGCAGCGGACGTCCGCTACGAGCCACCGCCTCAAGGACGGGCAGCATGTCACGCACGCTTCCGATCTTCTTCTCGAAGATCAGGATGTACGGATTCTCGAGCTCGCAGCTCATCGACTCGACGTTGGTCGCGAAGTGCGGCGAGAGATAGCCCTTGTCGAACTGCATGCCTTCGACGCGTTCGATCGTAGTTTCGAGCGAACGGCCCTCTTCGACCGTGATCACGCCGTCTTTGCCGACGAACTTGAAGGCTTCGGCGAGTTTGGCGCCGATCTCCGGATCGTTGTTGGCAGCGATGGTGGCGACCTGTTCGATCTCCTTGTTGTCTTTGACCTTGGTGGACTTGGACTTCAGGTGAGCGACGATCGCGTCCACTGCGGCTTCGATGCCGCGCTTGAGCATGATCGGGTTCGCGCCGGCCGCAACGTTGCGCAGGCCTTCTTCGAAGATCGCCTCGGCGAGCACCGTGGCGGTGGTGGTGCCGTCGCCGGCGACGTCGCTGGTCTTGGACGAGACCTGGCGCACGAGTTGCGCGCCGATGTTCTCGTACTTGTCCTCGAGCTCAATCTCTTTGGCGACGCTGACGCCGTCTTTGGTGACGAGCGGCGTGCCGAAGGATTTCTCGATGATCACGTTGCGGCCGCGGGGCCCCAGTGTGACTTTGACGGCGGCCGCCAGTTTCTTGACGCCCACGCGAATGCGCTCGCGCGCGTCTTGATCGAAAACGATTTGTTTGGCTCCCATGATCTATCTCCTGGCGTTAACCGACGATGCCGAGGATGTCGTCCTCGGACATGATGATGAACTCGTCGCCTTCCCACTTGACTTCAGTGCCGGCGTACGAGGTGAAAAGGATGCGGTCGCCTTTCTTGACGGTGAAGGGCTTGCGCTTGCCGTCTTCGAGCAGCCGGCCTTCGCCGACGGCGATGACGGAGCCTTCAGCGGGCTTTTCCTTTGCAGAATCGGGAA
>CAZCXL010000126.1:0-7341 GCA_964502625.1 uncultured Planctomycetales bacterium
GCCTCCGGAGGTTTTCGGGTCCAGGTACTTCCAGGCCTTGTGCTGGAGGTTGTCGACGAGCTTGAAGAGGACCATCATGACGTCCCAGCCGTAGCGCTCGCCGCAATACGTGACCAGCTCGCAGCCCTGCTGGAAGCCGCGCCGGAAATCCAAGAGCCCATCTTGAACACCCTGGAGCGCGCTGCCGCAGCCGGCACGGGTGAATCCGCGATGCCCGCTCTGCTGGATCTCCTCGGCAAGGTCATGAATTCTGCCGGCGCGGAACGCGTGTTCTCCGGAATCTCTCACCTTCCAGCCTCGGCGCATCCGTCGGCCGCGCGCGCCGCCATTGGACGCGGAGGGCCGCAACTGTGGTCTGCCTCACGCGCCTGGACCACGGGGCCAGCGGGCGCCTTGCGCCAGGCCGCCGTGCAGGCACTGCTGCTCGTCGTTCCCGCGGAGGAGACTCCGGCGCTCGCCGCGTGTCTGGCTCTGGAAGAAGGCGAACAGCGCGGCCTCGGTGAAACCTTCATCTCACTGCTGGACCGGCCGCTCCCCGCGAACTTCGCGCTTCCAGGCCCGCTCTACGCCACGCGGGATTCCGGCTTGCAGCGAGATCTCGCGCGCTTCCTCGCCGCGCATCCCATGGAAGGCGCGGAAGGATTCCTCGTGGAACACGCGCTCGATCCCGCGAGGCCGCGCCAAGAGCGCGCACTTTTCCTGGTCGCATTCGAAGCCGGAGCGCGCAACTTCCGCTGGAAGACCGGCGAGAAAGCCATGGAGAGTTATCTCGAAAGCGCACCGCGTTCCGACACCAGTGAAGACGTGGCCTGGACCTTGCACCACCTCGGTTCACGCTTGGCCAAAGCCTTCCTGCTCGCCGACGTCGAACGCGAGGCGCGCGAACGGCCCGACTCTTGGAAGGCCCAAGCAGCGCTTGCCCGCAGACAGGTAGACGTGGGCGAACACTCGGAGGCCTTTCGCAACTACAAGAAGGTCTTCGATTCCCTCCAGGGGACTTCTTTCGAACGCGCAATCGCCAGTCAGGACTACGTCTGGGCGGCGCGAGCGGCGGCAGGCGCCCGCCGCAACAAGGAAGCGGGACAGTGGCTGGAGGCCTCCGGCCTGAATCCGGTGGAACTCGCCGCGCACAAAGATTACGCGGAATTCTCGGGTTTACTCGACAAACAGCCCTTCAAACGGCTCTTCGGCCTCTAGTCCGAACGCCCTTGCCGCCGATAGCGGAGGAAGCGACAATCTTCCGCCCCTTTCCATTCGGAAAGCGGCAATCTGAACCGTGCACAAGGCCGCCCCGCTCCAAGCTGAGAAATCCAATCTCGGCCCCTGCCACTGGAAGATCTCGCTGCGCGTGCCGAGCGCGCGCATCGCCGAGGAGTACGACCATGCCTTTCGGCGCGCCGCAGCCAGCCTGAAGGTTCCCGGCTTCCGTCCGGGCAAAGTCCCAGCCCAGATGGCCCGTCAGATGCTCGGCGATTCCGCTCTTGAGCACGCGCGCGAACATCTCTTCGAGCACGTGATCAGCGACGCCATCCGCGCGGTGGGACTTCATAATGAAGTGCTGCGCGTGCTGAATTTCGATCCGAAGGCGCAAGCAGTGGACGAAGCCCGGGACTTGGATCTCGAGTTCGAAGTCGAAACTCTGCCGGAGGTCGTGCTTCCGGAATGGAGCGAACTGCAAGTCGAGCGCGGAGACGCGCGCGCCACTGAGGAACAAATTGAGGAAGGTTTGCGCTCACTCAGCGCGAATCATCCGCGCTACGACCCGGCCACCGAGGGCGCGGTCGTAGACGAGCAACACTTCGCCGCGGCCGACCTGTCCTACGAACTGGACGGCGTCGCTGGCCCCACTGCCGAAGGTCTGAATCTGGGTGTGGGCGCGCCGCTCTACGGCAGCGACCCCGAGGCCTGGACCACCGCCTTGCGCGGCCGCAAAACCGGCGACAGTTTCCGCGTCGACGTTGACTTCCATGAAGGATTCTCGCTGACCGAATGGGTTGGCAAGCGCGGAGTGGCCACCGTGAACGTCAAGTCCGTGGTGCTGCCGCGCGTCGCCACTCCTGCCGAAGTCGCCGCCGATCTCGGTCTGGCGAGTGAAGAAGTGCTGCGCGAGCGGCTCGGCGTGCAAATCGGCCGCGAGAACGCGCGCCGCGAGCGCGAGCGGCTGGCGTTCGAGATTCTGGAGCAGATTCTCGCCCACAAGCCCTTCGAACTGCCCGCGCGCATGATCGACGAGGAAACCGAGTCGAGCATCCAGCGGCGCACCGAACAAATGCGCCAGGCCGGTGCCACCGAAGAGCAGGCGACTCAGGCCGCGGACGAGCATCGCGAGGAAGTGCGCAAGGTCTCTGAGCAGCGCCTGAAGCACTGGTTCATCGTGCGCAAAGTGGCGCAAGCCGAAAAGGTGCGCGTCAGCGAAAACGAGCTGGACGGCGCCATCCGCGCGCTCGCACTCCGCCAAAATCTGGACCCGGCCGAGTTGCGCCGCTGGTTCAAAGAAGAGGGTCGCGCGGATCAACTCCGCGCAGACATTCTTCAGGACAAGGTGCGCTCCCACCTCGTGGAGCGCCTTGCCCAGCAGCCCGAATCCGCGCCGCTGTCCTGAACTGCTTGAGCCGCCCCGGCAGCGGGGCTAGAAGTCCACACCCGCATGAGCGACCTCCACCAGCCCGCCCAAGGATTTTCCATCCCCTACGTCATCGAGAAAACCGGCCGGGGGGAGCGGGTCTACGACCTCTACAGCCGGCTGCTCGAGGACCGGATCGTGTTCCTCGGCACGGGCATTGACGACATGGTCGCCAACGTCGTCGTCGCGCAACTGCTGTTCCTCGCCAAGCAGAACAAGGCGCAGGACATCCAGATGTACATCAACTCGCCGGGCGGCTCGGTCACGGCCGGCCTCGCGATCTACGACACCATGCAATACATTGATTGCGACGTCGCGACCTATTGCATCGGCCAGTGCGCCTCCATGGGCGCGGTGCTGCTCGCGGGCGGCACCAAAGGCAAGCGCTACATCCTTCCCAATTCGCGGGTGATGATCCACCAGCCTTGGGGAGGCACTCAAGGCACGGCCTCCGACATGGAAATCCAAGTTCGTGAGATCCTGCAGTTGAAGGTGCGCCTCAACGAGATCCTGGCGCGCCACAGCGGTCAGACGCTCAAGGCCATCGAGAAGGCCACCGACCGCGACAACTTCCTCTCGGCAGAGGAGTCGAAGAGTTTCGGTCTCGTCGACCAGATCATCGGCGCGGTCCCGGCTTAGCCCCAGGGCTTCGGTTACCCCAAGTCTTCGGTTACAATGGGGCCGAATGGCTCGTGGCCAAGACCGGGGGGAAATTGAACGCTGCACTTTCTGTGAGAAGGTGCGCGGGCAGGTGGATTCGCTAATCGCGGGGCCGCCCGGGATCTACATCTGCAACGAGTGCATCGAGATCTGCAACTCGATCCTCCATGAGGAAGACCGTCGGCTGCGCCAGACCAAACCCAAGGTCGAGAAGCCCGCGGATGCGCCGGCAGGAATCCTCACTCCCCGGCAGATCGTGGCCTTCCTGGACGAGTACGTCTACGGACAGGACGTCGCCAAGCGCGTACTCGCGCTCGCGGTGCACCAGCACTACAAACGCCTCGACGCCGCGAAGCAATTGTCCGCCGGCGGCGATGAACCCTGGGCAGGCGTGGAGTTGGACAAGTCCAACGTGCTGCTGGTGGGCCCGACCGGATCCGGCAAGACGCTGCTCGCCCGCACCATGGCGCGCATGCTGGACGTGCCTTTCGCCATGGCCGACGCCACGACGCTGACCGAGGCGGGCTACGTCGGAGAGGACGTCGAGAACATCTTGCTCAAGCTGCTGCAGAGCTGCGACTTCGACGTCGCGCGCGCGCAGCGGGGCATCGTCTACATCGACGAGATCGACAAGATTGCGCGCACCACGCAGAACGTCTCCATCACGCGCGACGTGAGCGGCGAAGGCGTGCAGCAAGCCCTGCTCAAGATCCTGGAAGGCACCGTGGCCAACGTCCCCCCGCAGGGCGGCCGCAAGCATCCCGAGCAGTCTTGCATTCAGCTCGACACTTCCGGAATCCTGTTTCTGTGCGGCGGCACCTTCACGGGCATCGAAGACATCATTGGCCGGCGCATCGGCCGCACCCGGATCGGCTTCCAACCCGGCTCCGGTGATCTCGCCGAGGCCGAGCGCGACCTGGACGAGCGGGATCGCCTGCTCGCCGAACTGGAAACGAAAGACCTGATTGAGTTCGGCATGATCCCCGAATTCGTGGGACGCCTACCGATCCACGCCCATCTGCGCGGCCTTGGCCCCGAAGACTTGGTCCACATCCTCACCGAACCCAAGAACGCATTGGTGAAGCAATTCCAGGCTTTCTTCGGTATCGAAGGCCACGAGCTCATCTTCACCGAAGCCGCCCTCCGCGAGATCGCCACCAAGGCCTTCGGCTGCGGTACCGGCGTGCGCGCCCTGCGCTCGATCCTCGAAGAAGTGCTCCGCGATCTGATGTTTGCGCTGCCGGAATACGGCTCCCCGCAGCGTCGTTTCGTGATCACCGGCGAGATGGTCAAGCTCGGCAGCGCGCGGGTGTTGCTCGAAGGTGGTGAAACCAAGCGTCGGGAGCGGGCCTAGAAGCGGGCATGGCCAGCGCGGCCGTCCTGCTCCTACCCCTCGCCCTCGCCGCCGCACAGGCCACGGGCGAGCCGCCCTTCCGGATTCAGTTACCCGGAGGCTACAGCGCCATCGCGCCAGTCGCCGGCGAGATCGACTCCTGGGAATCGCGCAGTCAGGACAGCCGCGCGCGTCTGCTCGTCCAGCGCTTCCAACTCGAGAGCGCGGGGGCACGGGCCGAGTTGGTCGCGCGACAGTTGCGGCAGCAAGCCTGGACTCCGGCGGCGCTCGGCGCCCAAGAGTTGACCATCACGCCGTGGAGCGGAGATTGGGGCGGCGTGCCGGACTGCGCCGGTCACCTCGTGCGCTATCGCCTCGCCGATCAATCCATGGTCGCGGTCGAGCGCGTAGCCGTCTTGCGCGACCATCTCGTGCACCTGCTTTGGGACGGGCCTGCAGCGGAACTCGAAGACGGGATGAGCGCGTCGGATTCATTCCGCATTCCGGACGCGTGGATCCCGCCTCCCCCCACCGACCAGGATCTCTGGCGCGGATTGGCTCCCCACAGCGAAGCGCGTCCCCTTCCTTGGAAATTGGAGATCCGCGTGGATCTGTTGCAGCTCTACGCCATGGGCGCGATTGAAGTGTGGGTGCGCGCGCTGCCCGCCACGCCGGGAAATCCCGCGCCGGAGCGCGACTCCTGGCGCTTGCCCGTCGGTGCGGAAGCCTTGGCGGACACTCCGGAGGGATTCCTTCACTATCGGCTGCCGCGCGGCGCAAACGAGATCCAACCCTTCGCTCATCACGGACTCTGGCTCTCTCCGCAAACCGATCTGGCCGCGCTCGATGCCGCCTGGCTCGCCGTGCCAGAACCCGAGGACGGCAACTGGCTGCCGCCCGCCTGGACCTTGGAAGTCTTTCATCCCGCGCACGTCGCCGTGCTCGGACCGGCCGCGTGGCTGCAAGCGCCCACCGTCGAAGGCCTAGGCGGGCTCACGCGCATCGGCGCGGTGCCGGCCGGACTCTGTTGGCCTGCTTTCGTGAGCGGCCGCTTTCAAAAGCGCCAGGTGCAGGGCCAGACCTGGCATCTGCGCTTGGACGCGAAGGCCATCGTCGCGGACGACGCTGCAGACACTTTGCGCAAATTCGTTGCCCTGCGCGATGCGTGGCTGTTGCCCAGGTCCCCCCGCACGGCATGGACCCTGGCCACCTTCCCGGGAGTCGGCGATCGCGCCTTGCCGGGCTTCTTCGTGCTGGACGAAAGCCGCGACTGGTTCGCACGGCCCACGGATGCGCGCCTCGGAGATTTTGGTCGCCGCGTGTGGCTGGCGCGACTTGCCGCTGCCGCGCATTTCGGCATGAGCCTGCACGGCTCAGGCAACGCCGCCCCGGTGCTCGAGAACGCGCTCGCCGAATACGCAGCGGCGCGCCTGCTCGAAGCCGCTGGCTTCGAGGACGACGCCGACGAACTCCGCGCCTTCTGGGATTCAGCAGAAAAGAGTGCCGGACCGCTCCCGATGCCGCTCGCCTTGACTCCTGCCGAAGAAATCTTCGCAGCAGGACGTCTGCTCAGCGCCGGCGCGCGCTTCTGGGTGGCGCTCGAGGCCCTCGTCCGTCGCGATCGCCTGGACCAGGCTCTGCGCACTTTCTCCAGCGCAGGCACGCCGTGGTCAACCCAAGATCTCGAACGCGCGCTTGTCGGCCAGGATGCAGACCTTGCGGAACCGCTCCGCGCCTTTCTTGACGCCTCGCTCTACGCCACCATCAAGCCGTGATCGTTTACTACCACCGCGACTTTGACGGAATCGCCTCTGCGGCGATTCTGAGCGAAGCCCTCGAAGCCACGGGCCGGGAGAAAAACGTGCGCTGGTCCGGCGTCAACTTTGACCGCACCCTCGATTGGGAGAACTTCGGCGTGGGACAGCGCTTCGCCTTGGTGGATTTCCACTACCACCCGCGCGCCAGCTACTGGTTCGACCACCATCCCACGACTTTCCTCGAGCCTGCCTACGAGGCGGCGTACCAAGAAAGTGACACGCACAAGTTCGATCCCGAGGCCCCCTCCTGCCCGCCGATCATCATGAGCCATGCGATCGCGCGCTGGGGCTTCCAGCCGCCCGCGCACTTCGCGGAATTGGTGAAGTGGTCCAACATCGTGGATGCCGCCCGCTTCGGCACTGCGGAGCAAGCCATGTTCGGCCGCGAGCCGGCGATCAAGATCTCGCGCGCCTTGAGTTGCGCTCCGGACTATGCCTGGCACGACCGCTTGGTCCAGCTCATGCGCTCGCGCACCCTGATGCAGGTTGCCTCGGACTCCGAGGTGGAGCGCTGCTGGGAGCGCTCCAGCCGCAACCGCGATCACGCGATCGAGGCTTTTCCGGCGCACGTGTTGGAACGCACGAGCACGGCGCTGTTTGCAGACCTGCGCTCGAAGAAAATTCGCCGTGAACGCTTCGCGCCCTTCTATCTGCACCCGGAACTGCACTACGCCGTGACGCTCCTGCCCACGCGGGCCGGCGTCCACATCACCGCCGCCAGCAATCCTTGGAACCGCCCTCCGGAAGATGGCATCCACCTCGGAGAAATGATGAAAGAATACAGCGGCGGCGGCCACAAAGGGGTCGGCGGCTGCAATCCGCCGGACGACGCCACCGCGTTGCTCTGGGGCCAGGAGATCTTCCGCACCATTCGCGAACGTGCGGCCGCGGCCGCCCGCGACTAGGAA
>CAZCXL010000127.1:0-7329 GCA_964502625.1 uncultured Planctomycetales bacterium
GCCGGAGAAGTATCTGCCCGCGGTGGATGAAGCCCTGATCAAGCAGCAACTGCCGTTCTACCCGCTCAAAACCTGCCCGGTTTCCGGCAAGGAGCTTGGCGCGATGGGCGAGCCGCGCCGCAACGTCTATCGCAATCGCCTGGTTCTGCTCTGCTGCGAGAAGTGTGAAACCAAGTTTCGCGCGAACTCTGGAAAATACGTCGCTGATCTCGATGCTGCGGTGGTGGCTGCCCAAACCGCCGCCTATCCGGCCCAGACCTGCCTCGTGTCCGGCGAAGAATTTGGCGGCGAGATGGGCGATCCGGTTCCCTTCGTTGTGGGCAACCGCATGATCAAACTGTGCTGCTCGAGTTGCGTGAAGAAAATCCGCAAGGATCCCCTGCTCTACGTCGGCAAGTTGCAGCAAGCCATCGACACCAAGGCCAAGGAGCTGAAGTAATGCGCGGAAGCTGGCAGCTTTGGGGAGCAAGCGGACTCATCGTGGTGGGCGTGGCGGGCTGCATGTTGGCACCCGACGGCTACGACGAGGAACGCGAGCTCGCCGAGGCTGCCGGCGAACCCTACGAAGCGGCAGTGTCGGAGCGAGTGCTTCCAGAGATCGGCGAGCAGCCGACCTGGCGTGAGCTGTTGGCGCGCGCCTTCGCCGCGAACGGTGAGCTGGAGGCGGCTTACTTCGAGTGGCGCGCCGCGCTCGAGCGAGTTCAACAGGTGGCAGGTTGGCCGAACACCAGCCTGATGCCGTCCTTCAGCACCATGTTCTCGGACGGCTCGATGACCGCATGGGATCGCAGCACGATCAGTCTCGGATTCGATGGATCTGAGAATCTGGAATTCCCGGTGAAGACGCGCAAGGCCGCTGAAGTGGCGCTTGCCGAGGCACAAGCTGCCGGTGAGCGCTTCCGTGCCGCGAAGTTCACCCTGCAGCGTCAGGTATTGGATGCGTGGCTGGATCTGACCTTAGCGGAAGAGCGGCTGCGTCTCGCGCGCGCAGATCTGGAACTGCTGCGAGTGGTGGCGGCAACCGCGGCGCCGCGCGTCGAATCCGGCGGACCTCAGAGTGAACTCATCCGCGCGGAAATTGAAGTGCGCGAAGCCGAGAACCGCGTGCTGAGTCTCGAAGCAGAAGCGCGCGCGCTGCGAGCCGCGCTCAATGGCCAGCTTGCGCGTGAACCCGGCGCGCCGCTGGGCATCGGCGATGCGCTGCCTGAACCGCGTGCCTTGCCGGAAGACGATGCTGCAGTACTCGCCCTGGGAGTGGAGGCCAACCCGGAGCTCGCCGCGCTCGTCAATCAGATCTCCGGACGCGAGAACGCGCTGGAGCTCGCGCGCCTGATGTACTTGCCCAACATCAATCCTTTCGCCGCGTTGACGGGCGGCATTTCCAGGATGCTCGGCCTGGCCGTGATGCTGCCAACCAATCTGCCTGAGATCCGCGGCGGCATCGCCGAAGCCCGCGCCATGCTCGCCGAGGCGCGCGCAATGGAACGCCAGACACGGCTTGATCGCGCGTCGCGTTTCGTCGCCGCGCTGCTGGTGCTGCGCAACAGCGCACGCGAGGCGGAACTCTTCAACAACTCCGTGTTGCCGGCTGCGCAACTCATGGCCGACACCATGGAGCAGTCTTACTCCGCCGGACGCACGGATCTCACTGCTCTCATTGAGACGCAACGCATGTTGCTTGAAGTGCGTCTCGTCGTTGCCGAGGCGCGCATCGAGCGTGAGCGACGCGCTGCGGAAATCGAGCAACTTGCGGGCATCGACCTTGAGACGATTTCTCCCGAACGGGAGAGGAGCAACCCATGAATCTTCCGCATCCTGAATCTCTACCCAAGTCGCGTCGCGCCGGAGTGTCGCGCACGCTTTTTCTGATCTCCTTGCTCACTCTCTTCGGCGCCGGGCTGTTCGTCGGGGCGCAGTGGAGCGCGCGCAGGAACGGCGCGCACACCGCGGAGGAGCACGCGGGGCAGGGTCAGCTCTGGACTTGCGGAATGCATCCGCAAGTGATTCAAGACGAGCCGGGCAACTGCCCCATCTGCGGCATGACTCTCACGCCGGTCAAGACTCCGGGAACCGCGGACTCCGGCGCCAGCGGAGAGCGCAAGATTCGGTACTGGTGGGATCCGATGATGAATCCGCCGTACATCTCGGATCAGCCGGGTCAGAGCCCAATGGGCATGGACCTGGTTCCGGTGTACGAAGACGAAGTCGCCGCCGGTGAAGCGCTGGTCATTGATCCGGCCGTGGTGCAGAACATGGGATTGCGGCTCACGGCCGTCACCACGGCACCCTTGGCGCGCACGATCCGCGCCGTCGGCGTGGTGTCTGAGCCCGAACCCGCGCGCCATGACGTCAATTTGCGCGTCGGTGGCTGGATTGACCGGCTGCACGCCGACACGGAAGGCGTTTGGTTAACCAAGGGTGACCCACTCTTCGAGCTCTACAGTCCTGAACTGCAGGTGGCCGTCGAAGAACTCATCGGCGCGCGCAAGATGAGCGAATCTCCCGCGGCGCGCGCGCAAGCCGAAGTGATTTTTCGTTCCGCTGCGCGGAAACTCGAGTTGTATGGCCTCGAGAGTGGGCAGGTCAGCGAACTCGCGAGGCTCGACCAAGCGCCGCGCACAGTGACCTTCCTCAGCCCGGCCGACGGCTACCTCGTCATGAAATCCGTCTTCGCAGGCTCCGCAGTGGCGGCGGGAGACATGGTGATGCGCATCGCCGACACCTCCTCCATGTGGATGGACACGCGTGTGTTCGAAAAGGATCTTGCGCGGGTGCAAGTCGGACAGGAGGTGGCAGCACAAGTGGATGGCCGTCCGGGCGAGACCTTCTCCGGCCAGGTGATCCTGGTGCATCCGCGGATCGACGCAACGACGCGGACGGCGCTCGTCAGGATGGAAATCAACAATGCCGAGCTCACGCTGCGCGAGGGCATGTTTGCCACAGCGTTTCTGAAAGTCGAGATCGCGGAACGCGCCGTGATCGTGCCGCGCGAAGCCATCATTGATACGGGTTCGCGACAAATCGCCTTCGTCGCGCTGGACTTGAGTCACTTCGAGCCGCGCCTAGTTCTGATGGGCGCGAGCGGTGATGACGGAATGGTGGAAGTACTCTCCGGCCTGGCGCCGGGCGAGCAGGTAGTGGTCAGCGGCCAATTCCTGCTCGACGCGGAAAGCCGCATGAAGGAGGCAATTCGGCGGTTTTTAGAGCAGAAGCAGCATCCGGCCGCAGAGGTGGTGGCCAACGCTTCCGCAGAGTGGATGAGCGCCACCGAGGATGCGCTTGCCGCTTACCTCACGCTGGCAGACGCACTGGGAATGCCGGAGGCGGCGGCAGATCCACTGGACATGGGGCGGCTCATCGGCGCCGCTCATGCACTGCGTGATCGCGCAGCGGAGGAGCTGCAAACAAAACTCAGCGACCAGTTGCTTGCGGCCGCAGAGGACCTGCAAGGACTCGCACTTGCCCGGCAGCGTGAAGGCTTCGCGACTGTCAGCGAAGCGGCCATCGGGCTCGCCACAGGGTCGCCGCGCACCGGCGTGCGCGTGCCGGATCTGTTCATCGCCTACTGCCCTATGAAAAAGATGCGATGGATGCAGAGCACGGAATCCATCATGAATCCGTATTACGCGCAAGAAATGAAGGAGTGCGGCGACGTCGTCAGCATCGTGCCGGTCTCCGGCCATGAGGAAAGTCCGCGATGATTGCCGGCATCATTGGCTACTCGGTTCGCAACCGGTTCCTGATCCTTCTGATCACGGCGCTCGTGACCGTGCTGGGAATTTGGTCCGCGTTCCGGATTCGACTCGATGCCATCCCGGACCTGTCGGACGTTCAAGTGATCGTGGTCACGGAATTCCCTGGCCAGAATCCCCAGGTGGTGGACGATCAGGTCACCTATCCCCTAGCCAGCGCAATGCTCTCCGTCCCCGGATCGACCACGGTGCGCGGCTACAGCATGTTCGAGCTGTCCTTCGTCTACGTGTTGTTCGAGGACGGCACTGATCTGTACTGGGCGCGCAGTCGCGTGCTCGAGTATCTCAACTTTGCGCGCGACCGCCTGCCTGAGGGAGTCGAGCCAAAACTCGGGCCGGACGCGACGGGAGTCGGTTGGGTTTATCAATACGTGCTCTATCCGGGCTGGTATTGCGCCACTCATCCCAAAGGGATTTGGCGAGATGAGAACGAGGGTGAAACCCATTGGTACGCCAACGTCGACGAAGCGCCGGCAGAACGTCGTACGCATTTGACGCGCGTGCGCGCCTTTGAGCAGCCGGGCGCCTGCCCGCTCGACGGGAGCGAACTCCTCAGCGCCAATCAAGATTTAGCGCAACTCCGCAGCCTTCAAGATTGGTATTTGCGCTATCCACTGACTGCGGTGGAGGGCGTCGCCGAGGTTGCGCCGATCGGCGGCTTCGTCCGTCAGTACCAAGTGGTGCTCGATCCACAGCGGCTGCAAGCGTTTGGCATTCCGCTCGAGCGCATCGTGGGCGCGATCAAACGCTCCAACAACGACGTCGGCGGATCCGTGATCGAACTTGCGGAGAACGAATACATGGTGCGCAGCCGCGGCTATCTGCGCGGATTGGAAGACTTGGCGAAGGTGCCGGTCGGACTGGGTGAAGGCGGTACGCCGATCGCACTCGGCGAGGTTGCCACGTTGGAGATCGGCGGAGAGGCACGGCGCGGCGTCGGCGAACTCGACGGGCGCGGTGAAGCCGTCGGCGGAGTAGTGATCTCCCGCTTCGGAGAAAACGCGTACCAAGTGATTCAGGACGTCAAGCTCAAGCTCGCCGAGCTCGAGAACGGTTTGCCGCACGGCGTCTTCATCAAGACCACCTACGACCGCTCAGCGCTGATCGGCCGCGCGGTTGCGACCTTACGCAAGGCGGTGATCGAAGAATTGATCATCACCGGGTTGATCTGCCTGGCCTTCCTTGCGCACTTCCGCAGCGCGCTCGTTGCGGTGCTCGTGCTGCCGATCGGTCTGCTGGTGTCGATTCTGACGATGAACCTGCTGGGCATCAACGCGAACATCATGAGCCTCGGCGGACTCGCGCTCGCGATCGGCGTGATGGTGGACTCCGGCGTGGTGATGATCGAGAACGCCCACAAGCATCTTGAGCGTGAACGGGATCGCGTGGCCGGAGGCGGCACGCCGCGCGGACGAGCCGAAGTGATTCTGGCGGCAGCGCAGGAAGTCGGCCCCAGCCTGTTCTTCTCGCTGCTCGTGATCACGGTTTCCTTCCTGCCGATCTTCGTGCTGGGCGACCAGTCCGGACGGTTGTTCAAGCCCCTGGCCTACACCAAGAGCTTTGCCATGGCGGCGGGCGCAATCCTTGGCATCACGATCGTGCCGGTGCTGATGGTCTATCTGATTCGCGGACGCATTCCGACGGAAGAGAAGAATCCGCTCAACCGACTGACGATGAGGATCTACGAGCCCTTCTTCCACTGGGTCATGCGGCATCCGGTGATCACGCTGACCATGGTGCTGGCGCTAGGCGCCTCGACGATCTATCCAGTCACGCGACTCGGATCGGAGTTCATGCCGCAACTCGAAGAAGGCGACTTGCTCTACATGCCGACGACTGATCCGAGCATCAGCATCGGAAAGAGCAAGGAGTTGTTGCAGCAGACCGACAAACTGATCGCCAGCTTCCCGGAAGTCGTCAGCGTGCACGGCAAGATCGGACGCGCGGACACGGCCACCGACCCCGCTCCGCTCTCCATGCTCGAAACGGTGGTGCAGCTCAAGACGGACCTCTCGCAGTGGCGCACGCGCAGGGTCGAACGCTTCTACGCCGAGTGGCCTGGCTGGCTGCGCTGGCCCTTTGCGCGCACTTTCTGGCCGGAGGAGCGACCGATCAGCACGGAGGAGTTGATCTTCGGTTGGACCGATCCAGACGGCACACGGCACCAAGGCCTGAATCAAGCCGTCAGCCTTCCCGGTGTGGCGAACGCGTGGCCATTCCCGATCGAGAACCGCATCAACATGCTTTCGACCGGCATCAAGACGCCGGTGGGCATCAAGATTCTGGGCCCTGATCTGGGAGCGTTGGCCGACCTCGCCGAGCGCACGGCTTCGGCCATGCTCGAGATTCCGGGAACGCTGAGCGCCTATCCCGAGCGCACGATGGGCGGCTACTACCTCGACGTGGACGTGAATCGGGACACGGCTGCGCGCTACGGTCTCACCGTCGGCGACGTGCAAGACGTGATCATGACCGCCGTGGGCGGCATGAACGTCACCACCACGGTCGAAGGCGTGGAACGTTATCCGCTGAACGTGCGCTACGCGCGAGAACTGCGCGACGACATCCCGGCATTGAAGGAGGTGCTGGTTGCCGCGCCGAACGGGGCGCAAATCCCGCTTGGACAATTGGCGGAGCTGCACATCACGCCCGGACCGCCGATGATTCGCAGCGAGAACGCCCAACTCACTGCGTGGGTCTTCGTGGACATTGCAGGCCGCGATCTTGGCGGTTACGTCGCCGAAGCCAAGCGGGTGGCCGAAGAACTCGTTCCGATGCCGGCGGGATACACACGCGTCTGGTCGGGGCGCTTCGAGTACCTGGAGAAAGCCACCCAGCGGTTGAAGATCGTGATTCCCATCACGCTTGCGCTCATCGTGTTGCTGCTCTTCATCGCCAACGGCAGTTGGTTTCGCGTGGGCATCATCCTGTTGGCAGTACCATTCAGTCTGATCGGCGCCTTCTGGTTCCTGTTCGCCCTCGACTACAACATGAGCCTTGCGGTGTGGGTGGGCATCATCGCCCTCCTGGGATTGGACGCCGAAACGGGGCAGATGATGCTGCTTTACCTCGACTCGGCCTTTGATCGCTTCAAGTCCGAGGGCCGCATGCGCAACCAAGACGACTTGAAAGCCGCGCTCCATGAAGGCGCGGTCAAGCGCATTCGTCCGAAGACCATGACCGTGGCAACGACACTACTCGCCTTGTTGCCACTGCTGCTGGCGACTGGCACCGGCGCCGACGTCACGCGCCGGCTAGTGGCGCCGCTGATCGGAGGCGTGACGATCAGCTTCATCATGGAGTTGCTGGTGTATCCGGTGATCTTCTACCTGTACAAGGTCCGCACACTTCGTCATGAGTGGGCTCAGCCTTCGTAATCCAACTTCACTGCGCGCAGTCGTAGCGCGTTCAGGATCACCGAAACAGAGCTGAGGCTCATGGCCGCGCTGGCGATCATCGGGCTCAGAGTGAGGCCGACACCCGCGAAAACGCCTGCCGCCACGGGCACGGCGAGCGCGTTGTAGCCGAACGCGAGCCACAAGTTCTGTCGGATGTTGCGCATCGTGGCCCGGCTCAG
>CAZCXL010000128.1:0-7323 GCA_964502625.1 uncultured Planctomycetales bacterium
TCCGACGGTGACATTACGTTTGGGGGACTGCTGTTTCCGCTCGTGCCTGTGGTGGCGGCGAAAGTGCTGTTCTCCAAGTCCTCCGGCCTCGCCGCCGTCGTGACCAAGGCGGTCTCTCCCTACGATCCGAACGCGAGCCGCAGGGAATAGCGACCGTGCAACCCATCCGGCTCGGTGAGAAATTCGCGAAGATTCATGAGCACTGGCGTCCGCATATCATCGCGGAACTGAACGGTCAGGAGGTGAAGCTCGCGAAACTCAAGGGCGAGTTCCTCTGGCACGCCCACGAACACGAGGACGAACTCTTTCTCGTAGTGGGGGGGCAGCTCCGCATTGAACTTCGCGATGGCGTCATCGAACTCGGTCCTGGCGAAATGTGCGTGATTCCTCGCGGCGTTGAGCACAAGCCGGTCGCCCAAGAGGAAGTCCAGGTGCTGCTCTTCGAGCCGGCCTCCACTCTCAACACCGGGACTGCGGGAGGTGCTCGCACCCTGTCCAAACTGGAGCGGATTTAGCGGAGCCTCATCCGATCCCAGTTCCTTGTCATCTTCCGCAGGTTGTTCAGCCGTTTCGTTCGCGGGGTCTGGACAGACTTCCAGTTCCCACCTACCTTGACCGCACGCAGGGGTCTCCCCCCCTCGCCGACGACGCTGTCGGCACCCCCGTATGAGCAATCCGAAAGTTCCTCGCTCCGCCGCCGCGCTGTTGGCGGGCTCCTTCTCGCGTAACGGCTACGTCCGGCAGCAAAACCCGGAGCGGTTGAACGCGGAAGGCTACGAGGGCTACAAGAAGGGCGACGAGATTCGATTGATCGCAGACTCGCGGCGCGAGTTGAGCGATCTGCGCCGCTCCTTGCAGCAGGCGCAGTTCTCTCCCGGCAAGCCGTTCGAGAAGGGCAATCGTTGGTGTCAGCCGATTTACGGGCGCGAGGAAGTGAGCCGTTTCTTGCGCGTCGTGGGCGGCAGGCGCCGCGCCTCGCGGTAGCCTCCGCGAAGTAGGATGCTGCACGGATGAGCGCGTGCTACTAAGTCTTTCACTCGCGTGCCTTGTCGTGCAGGCGCCGAAGAGCGACCACGCCTTGGGTTTGCACGACGAGTCGCTACCGCCGATCGCAGCGCAGCAACTCGAGGGTGCGTCGGCCATCACGTTCGCAGGTTCCGAGTTTCTTCTCGGTGGAGCTCTGGGCGCGGAAGTTTGGATGCGCGCGGTCAATTCTGACGCCTGGCGATCCTTCACTTGGGATCAGGAAGCCGGATGGGATCCACTGTTGCTGCCCGTTGCGGACGGCGCCTTGCTGCTCGGCGGTCGCTCGGCCCCAGCCAAGCCTCACGGCACGCGCGTTGCGCTACTGCGGTACGTCAATGATCATTTCGTAGTCGCGCCGTGTGTCCCCTTGCCATACGGAGCGGCTGCGCTTGCGGGCGCGGCTGCGGGTAGCCGCCTCGCCGTCTGTCTAAGTCCTGCGGCGAGCACCGGTTCGCCGGTACTGCTACTGGCCACTGCGACGGGCGGAGAATTTGCATGGACGCCTGGTGTGCTCCCGTCAGGAGGCGGAATCGGTCCAACCGCCATGGCGAGCCTCCCCTTAGCCGACGGGAGCCCAGGATTCACGCTGCTCTCATCAACGGAGGACGGAACCTCGAGTGGGCTCTGGCACGGTGCGGGAGTGGTGGATGATTGGAAGCGTTGCGTCGATCCGCCAACCGAAATTCGCGCGCCTTGGATCCGGGCTTTCGGCTCCGCGCATCTTCTTGTCGGTGATCGCTCACGGAGCACAGTTCTGGCATGGCACGTCTACACGGACACTTGGGTGGAGGCTGGCGCGCTCCCGCATGCTCCTGGTGGGTTACCGGTCCGCTTCATTGCCGATCGCGCACCTGGCACGGCCAGTCTGGGATTGTTCGATGCGGTGGTGCTCGTGGCCTACCTCGCGCTAGTTTTGGCCATCGGTGCTCGCTTTTCCAAGCGCGGCAAACACAGCGACGATTGGTTCGTGGCCGGTCGACGCATCCCGGCATGGGCTGCCGGGTTTTCGATTCTGGCCACGCAGATTTCCGCGATCACCTTCCTTGCCACGCCGGCGGTCGCCTTCGCCACCGACTGGGCGCTCTTGCCCTCTTGGTTCGGGATGCTGCTCTTCGCTCCCGTGGCGGTGCTCGTTTTTCTCCCGCTGTTTCGCAAACTACGCGCCCCCACGGCCTATTCGTGGCTGGAAGACCGCTTCGGTTCAGGGGTGCGTGTTTTCGGCGCAAGCTCCTTCTTGGTGTTCCAGATCGCGCGCATGGCTGTGGTTACCTACTTGCCAGCGCTCGCCGTCGCGCACGCGACTGGACTGCCGCACGAGATCTGCATCGTGATCTGCGGGGCGATTGCGATCCTTTACACAGTGTTCGGAGGCATGGAGGCGGTGATCTGGACGGACGTTTTGCAAGCTTTCGTTGTGTTCGGCGGAGCATTGGCGGCGATCACAGTCCTGGTGATTGGTTCAGGCGGTCCAGCTGAAGTATGGTCAGCCGCATCCGCGGCCGGCAAAACGCGAGTTTGGAATCCTGACTGGTCAGTGTATGCCGACGCAGGTTGGCTCATGTTGGTGGGCGGATGGTTCCTCCAATTCGGTCCCTATTCCGCGGACCAAGCCATCGTGCAACGCTATCTCACGACCAAAGATCAGAAATCCGCCGGACGCGCGATCTACCTCAACGGCTGGCTTTCTGTGCCCGTGGGATTTCTGTTCTTGCTGATCGGTGCTTGCTTATGGGCTTGGTTCCGATCTCATCCGGAAGTATTGCAGGTAGGAATGACCAACGACGAAGTATTTCCGTTGTTCATCGCCGAAGGCCTGCCTTCTGGCCTGGGGGGCGTCATTCTCGCCGCGTTGGCCGCCGCTTCGATGTCCACGCTGGATTCTGGCATGCACTCATCTGCCACGGTCTTGACGCATGATTTTTGGCTGCGTTTTCGTCGCCATCAACCCAATGACGTTGAAATCCTGCAAGTTGCTCGACGGTTTGTCGTGGCTGCGGGTGTGCTCGCCACCGGGATCGCCTTGGCCCTTGCAGCAGGAGAAGTGCGCTCATTGCTGTTTTTCTTCCTCAAAGTGCGCGGGCTCGTGATGAGCGGTGTGGCCGGCGTGTTCACGCTCGGGGTTCTGGTCCCGCGCGCAGGTTCCGCGGCGGCGCTCGCCGGCGCGGCGGCGTGCACACTCTTGTTGGCGGCGCTGGCGTTCACGACCCAGGTCAATCTGTTCCTCTATCCGCTCGCTGGCATTCCCTGCTGCGTGGCGGTCGGCTGGCTGATCAGTCTCGCCGCGCCCGTCGCGCGAAGAGCATAAGCTCCACGGTGCCCACGACGTCATGAGCACCAAGCGCGAAACGATCCGGACCGCCCACCTCGCCCGGCTGATTGCGGCGAGCCGGAGCCGAGGTCGGCTCAATTAAGATGCGCAGATGAGCGCACCTGTTCTGCATGTCGTTGCCCGCGTGAAAGCCCGGCCTGAAACCGTGGCGGAAGTGGGTCAGATTCTGAAGTCTTTGGTTGAGCCCACCCGGCGCGAAGCAGGCTGTCTGAGTTACGAATTGCTGCATAACGAGGCCGATCCGACCGACTTCTGCTTCGTCGAGCGCTGGCGCGACGTCGCCGCCCTCGATGCGCACTTCGCCACGCCGCACTTCGTCTCTGCAATCTCGCGAGTTCCCGCCTTGCTCGCGGCGGAACCCCAAGTGTGTCGTTATCGGGTGCTCGCGTAACGTCCGCTAGAAACTGTCCGCCGTGCGATAGGCGTGGAGCAAGGCTTGCTCACCATCCTTGCCGTCGCGAGACTTGCCGTGTTCCATGCCCAGGATTCCAGTGAAACTCTGCGCATGGATCGCGCGGAACACGTTGCGGTAGTTGATCTCGCCAGTTCCGGGTTCATCCCGTCCTGGATTGTCTCCAATCTGGAAGTATCCGATCTCGTCCCAGCAGCGTTGGAGGTTCGGAATCAGATTGCCCTCGCTGATCTGCTGGTGATAGATGTCGAAGAGGATCTTCACGGACGGCGAAGCCACTGATTTGCAGAGTGCGTAGGCGTGATCGCTCCGGCTCAGATAGAGCCCCGCGTGATCGCGCGGGTTGAGCGGCTCCATCACCATGACCAAGCCGTGTGGCTCGAAGATCTCTGCGCCGCGCTTCAGCATCTCCACGGCGTTCGCGTGCTTGAGTCCTTCGGGAAGGCTCGGGTCGTCCGTGCCCAGCACGATGGTCATCCATTTCGCGCGCACGCGCTTCGCAACTTCAACGGCATTGCGGAGGTCGGTGAGAAAGTTGTCGCGCGAGTCCGCTCTGCCGCTCGTGAAGGTGGTGGGCTCGAAGGCCGTTCCGAAGTTGGCCACGAACACGCCCATGCGCATTCCTAGGCGCTCCATTGCCTTCGCAATCCGCTCCTGTTCCTCGCCCGTGCGGCCCGCCATGCCGTTGTCCTCCCAGGCTTGGAATCCCTGCTCGCGCGCCCATTCGAGCTGGGCCACTGTGTCCTCGCCCGCATGCTCGCGGAACATGCCGAAATGGGGCGCGTAGGAGAGCTGAAACTCCTTGAGCGGCACCTTGGACGCCTTGGACGGAGCATGGGAGAGCCAGAACGGAGCGATGGGCGCGGCAGCAAGCGCGGCCAGGCCGGTTTTCAGCAGCGAGCGGCGATCCATGGCTCACAGGCTAGCCGCAGCCTCGAGCCACCGGAAGTTGAGGGAAAAACCACGGGCGCCGCGCTTCTCCGCATGAATCCCATGCATCCCATCCTCTCACGCACCCTCCTTTTCGCCGCAATGATGGGCCTCTCGCTCGCACCGGCCTCCTGCGGCGGCGGCGGCTCAGACGCAACCGGCGGCACTGCAGGCCTCGGAATCCTTCTCACGGACGCGCCGACTGACGGGCTCAGCGTCGTGGAGATGGATCTACTCTCCATTCAACTCCGCAGGGCCGACGGAAGTTTCAGCGCCAACCTGCTGCCGGCACGTCGCACCTACGACCTGCTTGCCCTCGCGGGCACACGGTCGCTGCTTGCCCTCGTGGATCCGCCGCCGGGTAGTTACGACGGCGTGCGCGTGGAGATTGACCCCGCCTCGGTCCGCATCTTCGATGCCACGGGCGCGGCGGTCAGCGTGCGGGTGCTGCGGTCCTCGGACCTCGCCTCCTTTTCCACCCGTGGTGAGGGCACCATGCTGATTGGCTCTGGCTTCAGCAACCTGCTGGTGGACGTGGATCTCAGCAAGTCTCTTGCGGAGGATCTCGCGCAGCCCGGCGGCAAGACCTTTGAACTCGAAGTGGAGGCGGAGCACGAATTCGAGCATGAAGGCATGGACGAGTTCCGCGGCCGCGTCACTCGCGAAGACCCGAACGCTGGCAGTTTCACGATGGACTTGCTTGATGACTCGGGTGTCCGCTTCGGAAGCGTCACCGTTCTCGTCCATGAAGGCGACCTTCTCTTGGACGACAACGACCTGCTCTTCGCCAACCGCGCCGCTTTCTTCGCGGCGCTGAATTTCGGCTCGGAAGTTGAAGTCCACGGCAGCGTCACCTCGGCAGGGCGTGTGGACGCAGATCGCGTCGAGATCGAAGACGCGTTCTCATATCCGATCAAACTCAAGGGTGACGTGCTCTCCGTCGACTCCGGCGCCCAAGAGTTTGACTTCTTGCTCAAGGAAGTGCGTCGTGGCTCGCAAACCGTGTATGCGACGCTCGCGCAGTTGGGCAACCCGCGCATCCTGAGGATGAGTTGGAGCGGTGATACGAACTTCCGGGTGGAAGACGGCGGCTCCTCCTCCGCCGCCGCGCTCGTGCCGGGGGCTGAGCTCTACTTGGGATTCCTCAACTTCACTCCGCCGATGCCCTTCCCAGTTGCCTCCGTGGAACTCGACGGGGAAGGTGCGGAATACGAGGGTTCCATCACGGACGTGAGCGGCCTGCCGGCTTCCTTCACCCTCGCGGTGGATCACGACCAACCTTCCTGGCTCTCCGGTGCCATCAGCGGTCCGGTCCAGGTGAATTTGAATGCCGTCGATCGCATTTACCTGGATACCGAGACCAACCCCGCTCTGGCCGTGAGCACACTGTTGGCAGGATTGAAGTGCGAGATCCACGGGGATCTCTCGGGTCCGCCGCAAGCGGCCACCTTGGTGGCTCGAACCGTCAAGATCAAACCGGGTCGTTTGGTGGGCGAAGTGACCGGGCTCAACCTGGGTGCTCGCACACTTACCGTGCAGTTGACGGATCTGAAGGATCCATTCGGTGGTCCCAGCCTCAACGGCAGCGTCACGGTGCAGGTACCGGTGGCAGCCTGGATCGAGGGGAAGTCCGGGCCTCTCACTCTGGCCCAAGTCGCCTCACTGCTGGCTGGACTGGGGGTTGGAGAGGTGCTCGAACTGGAGTTGGAGGGGCTGGGAGACGGCTCCGGAGGGGTCACGGGATGGGAGTTGGAGCTGGAAGTTCGGGACTGACGGCGCTCAGACCACAACCTGTAGAATCTTGGACACTACAGGTTGTGGTTTCTCGGTCCATCTCCGCGAGAATCGTGGGTCTAAGCCTCTAGAAGTCCTCAGAGCGTCCTAAACTCTTACTGGTGGCACTCCTGCCCCATACCCCCAGCCTGGGCCTACATCCATGACCGAACAAGAAGTCCTCGTCGTCCAATCGAAAGTGAAGAACTACATCCGGGCCAAGTCCGGGATGAACACCTCTGGCGCAGTCGCCAGCCGACTCTCCGAGATCGTCCGCGAGCAATGTGACCGCGCGATCGCCAACGCGAACGCCGACGGCCGCAAGACCGTGATGGATCGCGATCTACCCGGCTCCGGCGCCTGAGCCGACTTTGAGCTCTCGGGCATTCGCCCTGCTCACTCTGGCCGCTTACTGCGTTGCCCCGCAGGAAGCGGCCAAGCCGTCTCTACGTGGCCTGCACGCTTGCGGAGGGGCGACTGCCTGGGCGAGCGGAAGCGGCGGAAGCATTCTGCGCACCGTCGATGGCCTCACTTGGCAGCGGATTTCGCCGCCTGCGGAAGCCAAAGACCTCGACTTCCGCGATCTGGAGGCTGAGGGGGACGAAGTCTTGCTGATGGCCGCCGGACCCGGCGCGGCCTCCGGCCTCTGGCACAGCAAGGACGCGGGCCGTCATTGGGAGAAGTGGCTGGACTGCCCGTGGCCCGAAGGCTTCTTTGATTCCGTGGCCATGGAAGGGAAGTTCGGCCTGCTCATCGGCGATCCCGTGGAGAGTGCGCTCATGATCCTCCGCACCGAGGATGGTGGGCGTTCTTGGAAGCATGAGCGAGACGCGGCGCGCGCGCATTTTGTGCC
>CAZCXL010000129.1:0-7254 GCA_964502625.1 uncultured Planctomycetales bacterium
CGGTGATGGGTGCGGCGAGATCCCAGGCATGGCGGCTGTGCGGCTGCAGTGGCGAGACGTGGATCTCGACGCGCGCACGTGGCGAATTCGCTCGCCAGAGAACAAGGGCGGCGATCAGGTCCTTCCGCTGCACCCCGAGCTCGTGCCGGTGCTCCGCCGACGGATGCTTGAGACCGCGGCCGAGGTCGGGCCCTTCGCCTTTGAGTGGCACGCCCGGAACGCCTGGCGCCGCTTCAAGGACCACCACAAGGAGTGGGCGGGCTGGTCGCTCCACTCACTGCGGCACGGCTTCGTGACGCGCGTGCGTGCCGCCGCCGGCGATGCGGCCGCTAGTCACCTGGCACGGCACAAGTCCAAGGCCATGACCGAGCACTACTCGCACTTCGACCAGGAGACGTTTCGCCGGGTATTGGACAGCGTCTAGAAGGCGCCGGAGAGTCATCGAGCCCGCGAACGGCAGTTGCTCGGCCTGAAGGCGGTTCAAGCTGGAGAGCAGAGCCGAGCCGTTTGGCACCGTCACGAAGACGTCAGGGAGGAGGCGAAGTTTCACCGTTGCATCCTTTCATCCCGGATCATAGCGCGAGAACAAGGATCAAAGGATCCTCATTATGGTACGGGTCAGATCCAAGGCTGGGAAAACCTCTCGGCGGCAGGCGTAACCAGTGACCTGGAGCAAGTAATCTGGTCGGTCGCTGCAGAAAGTCCTCCGCGGCCGTGCAAGTTACCTAAGTCAATTCCCATAAAACACCTCTTACAAATCCTCTTCTTTACAGCAGTAATTCCCCTATTAGCTTTAGGCGCCTCTGGCTCGCTTTCCTCGCCTCTCCCTAGTCGAGTTCTTCAGGACGGGGATCCGCCGAGGAAGTGCGCTGTTTCACCTCCTGTGTCAACCGCATGCGATGGTGGAATAGCCTCTTGTGCCACGGGATACGGAATATCGAACATATCCTGCTCCACCCGAACGGAAGGCGAGTGTTACCCGAATACCGTTAAGTGTCAGTATTCCTGCACGTTAACAATCAATGGGTCGCAGGGAGATCTGGTCTGTGTCGGGGGAGCGAGTTCCAGTTTTTCTGACTGCACAACTACACCGGTGGTTATCCCTGCAGGTGGAACTCTGACGGTCTCACCGCCGTTGAAGGATGTCGACTGCAATGATGCTCGGCATTGGAACATCAACTGGTACAACTCTGCGGGCAACTTTATTTGCTGTGTGAAAGTCACCCTGAATTGTGGGAAGTGTCTGTAGATCGAGTGAACACGGGCAGTCGAAAGTTGATCCCCATTGCCGACCACGAGTAGGTGATGGGGTTCTGTCTAACCAGGTGGAGTGTTGGAGCCCCATTGCTCCTAGGTGGAGAGAAAAGATGAGATACAGAGTAATCGGCATTTTCGTTGGCATCACCCTGACAGCGTGGGTCTGGTTTTTTTGGCTCGCGCCGACTAAGCCAGTCGACTCGGCACTGGCGAAGGGGGATAGGAGCAACTCACCTCAGAACACGGCTCAGGATTCCGGAGTAGGTGAAGGCGAGAATTGTGACATTGGCTCAGAAAATGGCGGAATGGTTTATCGTGCTGAGGATCCCGCTGTCTCTGCGAATTATTTGCAAGAGTACGAGGAAATTCTTGCGGGGTGGTATTTCGTCGAATCTATGGTGAGCAGCGAGGCGAAGAATTGGGCGCTATATCTGGCTGCAGTCGATGGTGTAATCGCTCGTTCACCAGCCTCAAAGCATCTCGAGACTCGCTATGTCTTCCTTAACCCAGAAGAATTTCGGGACATTGGTCAGTCTGAGGGAATTGTCGCGCGGAATCTCCTCATCGAGGAACTACAATATCTCCAGGAGAACGGTGTGGAGTGGATTGATGCTTCTTCTGAGCGTGGCGCTGCGCTCGCCGACGGAATCTTGCGGAGTACACACCTTCTTGCTTACCCGGCTGAGACGTTGCTACGTATGCCTCAGTTTGGCGTCCAGAATAGTCAGGCACTCTCCGATAAAACTGAATTACTGCAATCGATTAGGTTGGAATTCCTCCTGGAGTACTCAAAGCAAATGCTCCGACATGATCAGACAACTGGGCTATTGCAAGATCCCCGGTTCGCAGCAGGTCAAGGACAATCCTTCCTAATGCAAGAGATTGAGTTGGCAGCACGTTCAATGCAAGAAATGAGAGTTGCTTATCTTCATGCCTTGGCCGAGGCGGTAAACGCACCTTCCTTCCCGGATTTGTAACGCCCGTTGTGGCAATCAATCGGTCGCCGCGCCAGGGCGTTGAGGCTGGCCAGCAGCGCGGGGCCGTTCGGCACCGTCACGTTGACGTCGGGAACGAGGCGAAAGTTCGCCATTGCAACCATTCATCCTGGAATCATAGCGTCCAAGCATGGAGCAAAGGTGCCGCTTGGTGGATTGCCCCCGGTGCCAGAGTGGTGTGCCCGCACAGCGCCGTAGATGCTTTCGATGCGCTGGCCCCCGCCGGCGCGCAGCGCTTGATTCTCTAGGCAAGAAAGCGTCGAAGGTCTGGTGCGATTGGTGCGGCGGCGAGGGTTGGCTGCAGGGAGTAGCCGCCTGCAAGGAGTGCCACGGCGCCTGCCGCGTAATCGTCGAAGGGCCGTCTCAGACGGCGATCAGGCAGAAGCAACTCGCTATTGCGACGCCGGTCTTCATCCGCGAACGGCAGTGGAAGGATCACGAGGTGGTCTACCAGAAGATGCGACCTTAGTCGTGGTTGTCCAGATCTGTGAGCACAACGCTCCTGTCCCTCGCCAAATCCTTTATTACATCCTCCTGGATCTCCGGCAGCTTAAGGGTGAGAGCAGCCAGATCAATTATCAGCAGGTGCAGGCTTAGCATGAGTTGCTCTTTTGGGGAGCCCACTGATTGGCTCGGTGAGAGCACGTTGAAGCCGACGATAAGGGGCGCTAGATCGGTTTCTGTGGCCACTAGGTTGTGCGCGCACTTGTTGCGCAGCGCGCGCAGTACATCCAGACGATCGGCAATACCCTGGTTAGTATCGTCGAGCACCAGCGCCGAGAAAAGAAGAATCCTCGTATTGAAATGAAACGCGGCGATCTTCTTTTCTGGAATGCGTGCCATCCTGTGATGCAGAATCTGGATCACCAGCGACTCGGCGAAGGCATCGCCTGTAATGACCGTGTTTACAAGTTCACTCTCTCGGCCAGCGCGGTAAGCACTGAACGCTCGCACCTGTTCTGCAATGCCGATCGCCATTTGGTCCTTCACGCGTGTGAGGAACTTCTCATACAGATCATTGCCTTCAGTCATTGAGCGAGCTTCGATTTGCCGGGAATTTGCCGGGATTGGTGCGGCGTCATGGCGCACCACTGCACGCCATAGTTCACCATATCGAACGCAAGTCTAGGGCCCGTAAACAGATGCGTTCATAACTCCCTTTGGCGCAAAGACTTCGGAACGCGTAGGGGCGGCTTAACAGTCAATTGCTCTACCGATTGAGCTATCGGGGAATGAGGGGCAGAAGTATACCCCGCTCGACAAGGTGCGGCCAGCGAACCCTCTGCGGCTACGATGCCGCCATGAGCCTGCCCGCGCCGCGCGTGGTGCTTTTGGAACCGCAACAGCCCGGAAATCTGGGCTTCATGGCGCGTCTGATGGCCAACTATGGGCTGTCCGATTGGTGGTCGGTGCGGGGTGTGCCGTGGCGCGGCAGCGAGGCCGAACGCACCGGCAGCATGGCGATGGAGCAGCTCGAGGCCCTGCGAGAAGCAGAGAGCCTGGAAGACGCGCTCGCCAACCGCAGCCACGTGGTGGGATTCACCGCGCGCAGTGGTTTTCGACGCGATCCGATTCCTCTGGAGGAGCTGCAGACCGCCGCTGCGGATTGGGGGCCGGATTCTCAGCCCGCCTTGCTCTTCGGGCGCGAGGACCGTGGTCTGGAGTCGGTGGAGTGCGAGCGCTGCACGCTGCTGGTGCGGATTCCCTTGCCCGGGCTGCAATCCTTCAATCTCTCGCACGCTGCGGCAGTGGCTCTGCAGGAGTGGTTTCGCGGCCGGGTTGCTCTGCCGCCCGTCGAAGTCGGCGAAGCGCGGGAAGGACTGGGGCGCTGGGCGGATGCCGACGACAAGATCCGGCTCTCGCGCAAGACCGTGGAAGCCCTCAGCGCCGTTGAGTTTCCTGTGCCACCGGAAGAACTGGCCGCTTCGCTGCGGAGAATGCTTGCGCAACCCCTGGAGCGCCGTGATCTGCGCATGTTGGAGCGCATCCTGCGGCACGTGGACTGGCTCTCGACGCGAAAGTCGCAGAACTAGAGCGCGACGCGGCCGTGCGGGTTCGTCCCCGGCGCCACAGGTTGAGCGAGCGCGGGAACGGCCTCGTTCACCACGGCACGGAACTGATCCTTGTCGAGTGGCCGGAGAATCACGCCGCGGCAGTGTGCGCGTTCCAATTCATTGCTCTCAGGAGCACCGAAGGGGCCGCTAGAAATGAAGAACACCGGCGGCACGACGAGACGCGCACGCATGGCGCATCCCAGGTTGAGCCCGCAAATGCCCCCGACCATCCGACTGATGATCAGCAGTTTGAAGGGCGCCTGCTCCTGATCCGCCACTTGCAGCAGCGCACTCGCTGCATTCGGGCGGGAAGCGAAGTGGGCCTGCAAACCGAGCCCATCCAAGGCAGCCACCAGCGCGGCGCCGGCTTCAGCGTCCGTGTCTAAAACGAGGGCCCTCGGCTGGGCCGGAAATGAGAATGCTTCCATCAGGTAGGGGAGTCCGATCCTTCATCGGTCTCCCGCCCGTGGAACTTGAGGGGCCCTAGGCCCGCTTGGCCGCCGGCCGCCGGCTGCCGTAGCCGATCAGCAGGGCCAATTTCTCGCGCATCTGGGCGCGCGGCACGATCAGGTCGAGGTGGCCCTTTTGGAGCAGGAACTCGGAGCGTTGGAAGCCTTCCGGTAAATCCTGGCGGATCGTGTTCTGGATCACACGCGGGCCGGCGAAGCCGATCAGAGCGCCGGGCTCCGCGACGGCAAGATCGCACACGCTGGCGAAGGAGGCGGTGACGCCGCCCGTGGTGGGGTGGGTCAGCACGGAGATCGAATAGCCTCCCTGCTCGCGGTAGCGATGCAAGGCCGCGCAGGTCTTCGCCATCTGCATGAGGGAGATCGCGCCTTCGTGCATGCGCGCGCCGCCGCTCGCGCTGAAGATCAGAACCGGCAAGCTGCGTTGTCCGGCAAGTTCAACGGCGCGCGCGATTTTTTCGCCGACGACTTCGCCCATGGAGCCGCCCATGAAACTGAAGTCCAAGGCCGCGATCACGACAGACTGGCCGAGTACCTTGCCAGTGCCGACGAGGCAGGCGTCGGCGTTGCCGGTCTTGCGTTGCGCCGCCGCCAATTTCTCGGCGTAGGGGATCGCGTCAATGAAGCCGAGACGATCCGAGGGCAGGATGTCGGCGTAATGTTCTTCGAAAGTGCCGGGATCCGCGGTGAGATCGATCCGACGCCGTCCGCTGACGGTGTGATGATGACCGCAGTCCGGGCAGACCGAGAGATTCTTCTCCAGGTCCTCGTTGTAGATCATCTTCGCGCAGGCCGGGCACTTGGACCACAGCCCGCCGGGGACGTCCTTCTTGCGGCGGAGGCGAAACGCCATCCTGCGATTGTATGCGGCCCCGGGCGGTCAGCGGACGGGCCCGAGGGCGGCGAGGGTGCGCGCCCGGGCGGCGTGTACCTCCAGGGTGCTCCGATGATTCTCGCCGAAATGCCGCGCGAGCAAGCGCTCCGCCTCGATGAACTCGGCGAGTGCGCGCTCGTGCTGGCCAAGATCGCTGAGGACGAATCCCAGTAAGGCCGATGCTTGGGCGAGATCGGCGTGATCCGGACCCCATGCGGCCCTCCAGACGCGCACAGCCTCCTCGATCAACGGCAGCGCTTCCTGGCTGCGGCCGCGCAGTCGCAACACGCGCGCATAGCGGAAAAGTGCCTCCGCCATTTCGGGGTGCGTGGCAGGATAAATCTCGCGCCGGATTTGCAGCGATTCCAGCAGCAGGACCTCCGCCGATTCGAGCAGTCCAAAGGCGGCGTGCGTCTCGCCAATCGCGCCGTCAATTGCCGCGAGGTCGCGAGGGTTGCCTTCGAGCTCGCCACGCAGTTCCGCCGCGCGAAGGGCGAGGATCTCGGCCAAGCTCCGTGTCCCGCCCTGCGCGGATTCGGCGAGGTACTCGCGCTGCGCGTCGTTGATCAGTTCGACGACCCGGTGCAGGACGCTGGCCTCGGAGCGCGCGAAGCTCGCTTGCTCACGGGCTACGCGCGCCTGCCAAGAGGTGGCGATGACGCCGCCCACGAGCGCGAGCAAAGTGACCGAGGCCGCGCTGACGGCCAGCCGATTGCGCCGCGCAAACTTGCCTAGCCGGTAGTGCCACGCATCATCCTGCGCCTCGACGGGGAGGCCGAGGCGAAAGCGCCGGAGGTCGGCAGCGAGGCGTTCCGCTGAGGCATAACGCCGGGCCGGATCCTTGCGCATCGCCTTCAGCACGATCTTGTCCAGGTCGCCGGAGAGTTGCCGCGCGAGTGCCTCCGGACGCGTGCCGCGGCGTGAGGCGAGTTCAGCGGCACTCTCGCCGGAGGCGCCTTTGGCGATTCCCGCTTCCGGCTGCAGCAGTACCACGGTACTCGGACGCGACGGCTCGATCTCGCCGAGCACGCGCTGCGTTTCGGCGCCGAGCCCGGGTGGCAGGAGGTAAGGCCGTCGCCCGGTCAGCAGTTCGTAGAGCACGACGCCGAGTGCGTAGACGTCCGTCGCGGTCGTGACGCCCTCGCCGCGCATCTGCTCCGGGCTGGCGTATTGCGGGGTCATCGCGCGCAGTTCGGTCAGCGTTGCGTTGCCGGCTTCGCCGTCATCGGCGAGTAACTTGGCGATTCCGAAGTCGAGCAGTTTGGGGGTTCCATCCTCCGTCACCAAGACGTTGTCGGGCTTCAAATCACGATGCACGATCAGGTTTCCGTGCGCGAAGTGCACCGCGTCGCACACCGCGCAGACCAAATCCACGCGCTCAGCGATCGAGGCATGGCGCTGGTCGCACCAGCGATCGAGCGGCAGCCCGAGGACGAACTCCATTGCGAGGAAAGGCCTGCCGGACTCGGTCACTCCGCCGTCGAGCAGCCGGGCGATGCTCGGGTGCTGCAGGCTTGCGAGGCTGCGGCGTTCGTTCGCAAAGCGGAGCAGCAAGTGCGGAGTCTCCGCTCCCTGCCAGAGCACCTTCAGCGCCACCAGCGTGCCTG
>CAZCXL010000130.1:0-7197 GCA_964502625.1 uncultured Planctomycetales bacterium
AGTTCAAGTCCTTCGTCGAGCCGCACGTTGGCTAGGGCGGCGGGGCGCTGAGCCTGCGCCTCGTCTTCGTCGGCTCGCCGCCGTTTGCGGTGGAGCCGTTGCGCGCGGCGCTGTCGGGCCGGCATCCGCTCGTCGCCGTGGTGACGGCGCCCCCCGCGCGCGCCGGGCGCGGGCGCGCATCGCTGCCCAATTTCGTGGCCGACGAAGCGCGGGCGCGCGGGCTGCCCGTGTTGCAGCCCGAATCAGCGCGTGCGCCGGAGTTCCTGGATGCGCTCGAGGCCCTGCGCCCGGATCTTGCGGTGGTGGTTTCCTACGGCCAGATCCTGACGCGCCGGTTTTTGGATGCGCCGCGGCTTGGCTGCATCAATCTGCACGGCTCCTTGCTTCCGCGCTGGCGCGGCGCAAGCCCCGTGCAGGCCGCGATCTTGGCGGGGGACGCGCACACGGGAGTGTGCATTCAGCGAGTGGTGAAGGAACTCGATGCAGGCGCGGTGCTTGCCGAGCGCAGCACGGTCCTCGGCGCGACGGAAGATGCTCCGGCATTGTTCGCGCGGCTGGCGACACTCGGCGCGGAACTGCTGTTGGAGTTTTTGAATGGCCTGGAGCCGGCGCTGGACGTGTTGCCCGCCGGTCGCGAACAAGACAACGCGCTCGTGACGCAGTGCCGCAAGGTGCGCAAGGAGCACGGCATCCTGGACTGGAACGCCCCCGCGCCACAGGTGGCACGGCAAGTGCGCGCCTACGCGGGTTGGCCCGTCGCGAGCACGCGGCTTCCCGACGGCGCCGTGCTGCGCATCCTGAGTGGCAGTGCGGGGGAGTTTCCCGCTCCGCACGCGACCCCAGGCACCGTGCTCGCCGCGGACGAAGAGTTGTGGATCGCATGCGCGACGGGCGCGTATCGTCCCGAAGTGGTGCAGCGCGAGGGTCGGGCGCGGCTCGCAACGCGCGAATTCTTGCGCGGCACGCACTTGGAGCCGGGCGCGCGGCTCGGCGGCTATCCTGATCCGCTCGCATGAAATTTGTCGTCTTTCTCCTGCTGCTCGCGGCGCTGACCGGCGTGGCGGTGTGGGGATACACGCAGCAAGGCGAGGGATTTCTGCGCGCCGTCTTCACGGACGAGAAGGAAGCCGTTCCGCGCGCCGAGTGGGCGCCTCCCTCCATTTCGGCTGCGCCAGTGATCGTGTCGGACAAAGTGATGCCGTGGATCAGGGACGAGCGCTGGTCGCGCGGAGTCGAGGCCGGAGAACAAGGACTTGCGCTGATCGAACTTGCCTACCACGAGCATTACGAGGTCCAAGGCGATCCCTTCCTGTTCCGAGCGCGCAAGGACGAGGCCGCCCGGCTGTTGAATGCGGCGATCGCCGATCTCACCGCGCTGCGCGAAAGTTACGCGAGCAATCCCACGGCCTGTCTCGACGTGGACCCTCCGTTGCGCAAATACCAGGCCGGGCTGGCGAAAACGCCGCGCCGCTGATTGCATCATGGTGCTCCTCGGCTTCAACTCGAATGGTTTCGCGCATCATCGGCTCGAGGATGCGCTGCCGTGGTTGGCGGAACTCGGCTACCAAGCCGTGGCGCTTACGCCGGACGTGCCGCATCTCGATCCAGCGCGCGCGAGCATGGCCGAGGTGCGCCGTATCGGCGCACTCTGCGCGAGCCTCGGACTCAGCGTCGTGCTCGAGAGTGGCGCGCGTTTCGCGCTGGATCCGCGCCGCAAACATCGGCCGAACCTGCTGGAGCTGGAAGATGCGTGGCAGGCGCGCCTCGAGTATTTGCAGCGACTGCTGGCATGGTGCCCGGAGCTCGGATCGCAGGTGTTGTCTTTCTGGAGTGGGGCGTTGCCGAAGGGACAGACCAGGACCGGCGCGGCGGATCGCCTCCACGCTGCCGCCGACGCGCTGGCTCCCGTCGCGGAGCGCCTCGGCGTGCGTTTGGCGCTCGAGCCGGAGCCCGGCCATTTCGTGGCGACGCTGGATGACTTCTCCGTGCTCGCTGAGCCGCGCTTCGCTCTGATGCTCGACGTCGGCCATCTGCTTGCGAATGACCACTACAGCCCGAGCGCGGCGATCGCTGCTTTCGGCGCGCGCATCGCCGGCGTCCAACTCGACGACGCGCGACGTGGTGTTCACGAGCATCTTGCGCCCGGCGCGGGCGAGTTGGATTGGCCGGAGGTGGCGCGCGCTTGCGCGAGTTTGCCGGGCGAGATCACTGCCTGCTTCGAGTTGTCGCGGGATTCGCACCGCTTTCACGAGATTGCCCCGGAAGCACTCGCGCGCTGGCGCTCCGCCGCGCGAGAATCTTCGCGGGAATGAAGGACGCACCTCGCCCGGACTTGCCGCGCGCGCCGATTGACCGCTTCACGCGGCCGATCCAGGACTTCCTGCACGTCGAGGCGGCCTCGGGCCTGGCGCTGGCGATCTGCACTGCGCTGGCGCTGTTCTTCGCCAACTCGCCTTGGGCTGCGGGCTGGGCGGGATTCTGGGAGACGCATCTGACGATCGGCGTGGGCTCGCTGAGCCTTGATTACCCGCTTTGGTATTGGGTGAACGACGGCCTGATGGCCATCTTTTTCTTCGTCGTCGGCCTGGAGATCAAGCGCGAGTTGGTGACTGGCGAGTTGCGCGAACCTTCCGCGCGCGTTCTGCCCGTTTTCGCGGCCTTGGGCGGCGCGATCATCCCGGCCGCGATCTACTTGATCTTTCATCATTCTGGACCAGAGGCACGCGGCTGGGGAGTTCCGATGGCGACGGACATTGCCTTCGTGGTGGGCCTGCTGACGGTGTTCGGCAAGCGCGTGCCGCCAGCGCTCTTGGTGTTCGTGCTCTCGCTCGCGATCGTTGACGACCTTCTGGCGGTGGCCGTGATTGCGGTCTTCTACACCAGCGGAGTCAAGCTGCTGTTGCTGGTGTGCGCCGTGGGGATTCTGGTGTTGATGTACGTATTGCAGCGACTGGGCGTCCGCTCCTTGGGCGTGTACGGGATTGCCGGCGCAGTGGCTTGGCTGCTCACGCTCAAGGGAGGCATTCATCCCACGATCGTCGGAGTCGCGCTCGGCCTGCTCGCTCCTGCTCGCTCACTCTTGCGTCCGGAGCAGGCGGCACGCGCCTTGGAGCATGCGCGACATTCGCTTCCGCTAGTGAGCGGGCGCGAACAAGCCGAACTCGTCGCGGAAGCCAGCGAGGCGCTCAAGGAGACGGTTTCGCCGATTCGCCGTCTCGAACATGCACTGCACCCTTGGGTTGCATTCGCGATCATGCCGATTTTTGCGCTGGCCAATGCAGCCGTGCCGATTTCTCTGCACGATCTGGGGCATCCGGTCGCGCTGGCGATCGCCGCCGCGCTCGTGCTCGGTAAACCGCTCGGCATTCTTGCGGGAGTTTGGATTGCTCTACGGCTGGGCTGGGCGCATTTGCCCGACGGTGTGAGTTGGGGAATGATTCGGGCCAGCGGCTGTCTCTCGGGCATTGGTTTCACCATGGCGATTTTCATCGCCGGTCTGGGTCTGCCGCCCGAGGCGCTCATACAAGGGAAAACCGGCGTGCTGCTCGGGTCAGCGGCTGCGGCGGTGATCGGCTCGGTGCTCCTAGCGCGCTCGCTCCCCAAACATGGGTGAATTTCACACTCTGCGTGATCTCGTCATCTTGTTCGCGGTGGCGGTGGCGGTGGTCGTATTGCTGCACCGACTGCGTCTGCCCGCAATCGCGGGCTTCTTGGTCGCCGGCGCCATCGCCGGACCGGCGGCGCTCGGACTGATTCCCGACCGCGAGAATGTGGAGCAATTGGCGGAGCTCGGAGTGATCGCGCTGCTCTTCGGCATCGGCCTGGAACTTCCGGTGAGCAAATTGCGCAAGTTGTGGCGCCCGGTGCTCATCTGCGGTTCCATGCAGATGGCGTTGACCATGGTTGCAGCCTTCGGAGTTGCGCGTTTCGGTGGCGTCGCCATACGGCCCGCGGTGCTGATTGGCGGTGTGATTGCGGTCTCCAGCACGGCGATCGTCTTGCGTGCGCTTCAAGACCGCGCGCAGGTGGACGCTCCGCACGGACGGAACACCTTGTCGGTGCTGGTCTTTCAGGACCTCTGCGTCGTCCCCTTGATGATGCTGATTCCCTTTCTGGCCGGAGAAGGGGGGGGGATCGTCGAGTTAGGCGGAGCTTTTGGCCGCGCTGCGGCGGTGCTCGTGCTGGTGCTGCTCTTGGGCCGTGGCGTCGTGCGCGTCATTCTCAAGGCAGTCGCGCGCACTCGCCAGCAGAGCCTCTTTGTGCTCACCGTGTTGGTGATTTGTCTGGGCACGGCGTGGCTGGCCGCAACGGCTGGCGTTTCCCTTGCGCTCGGCGCCTTCCTCGCCGGGATGGTGGTGGCCGACAGCGAGTACCGTCACCAAGCCCTCTCGGATCTGATTCCGTTCCGCGAAGCTTTCACCTCACTGTTCTTCCTCTCGGTGGGCATGCTGCTGGATCCCGTGGCTTTGCTCGGTGACATCGCGCCGGTCAGCGCCATGGTGGGCGCGGTCATCGTCGGTAAGTTTGTGGTGATGATGGTGGTGTGCGCGGCGCTCCGCTTGCCGCTGCGAGTCGCAGTGCTGATGTCTACGGCTCTCGCGCAGATTGGGGAGTTCTCCTTCCTGTTGTTGGACGAAGCCTCGGGCCACGCGCTCTTGGAGCCCCGCCTCGCCTCCCAACTGCTGGCGGCGGCGGTGCTCTCCATGTTGCTGACGCCTTTCGTGATTGCGTTCGGCCCGCGTCTCGCCGACTGGTCCACACGCTCGCGCATTCTGCGGCGAATCTTCCTGCGACCGGAACCGGCGGAGGTACGCGGTTCGGCCGACGGGCTCAGCGCTCACGTCATCATCGGCGGCTACGGACTCACGGGTCAGGAACTCGCGCGCGCGTTGCAGGAGTGTGGCACGCCTTTCGTGATCGTGGACCTCAATCCGGACAACGTCGCGCGGGCTCGCGCGGCCGGACAGAAAGCGCTGTTCGGGGACGTCACCAGTCCCGTCATGCTCGAGCGCCTAGGCGCGACGCGCGCTCTGCAACTCGTGCTGGCCGTCAATGATCCCAACGCCGCCGAGTTGGCCGTGCGTACGGTGCATGAGGCGGTGCCCGAACTTTCGATTTTGGTGCGCGTGCCTTTCCTGGCCGACGTCGAGGCCATGCGGCGCGCGGGTGCCACCACCGTGGTGCCGATGGAACTGGAAGGAGCCGCGGAAGTGGTGGCGCGCGTTCTCCGCCACGCGGGCGCAAAGGAGGAGCGCGTGAACGAAGTGCTGGACACGCTGCATGCCCGCCACGGCTGCGCAGATCCGGACGCTCCCGCGCCGATGATCGCTCAGGCGCGCAAGGCCTGATCCAAGTCGGCGATCAGGTCGTCTGCGTCTTCGATCCCGACCGACATGCGGACCGTTCCGTCCGTGATCCCGAGCGCGGCACGCTCCGGGCGGGAGAGCATGGCGTGCGAAGTTGCGGCCGGACGCGAGAGCAGGCTCTCCACGCCACCGAGTGAAGGCGCTACCACCGGAATCCGCACGGCGGCAAGGAAGCGTTCGGTGTGCGCCTCGCCTCCGGTGAGATCGAAGGCGAGCATGCCGCCGAATCCGCACAAGAGTGCGCGCGCGCGTTGGTGATCCGGGTGCTTGGACAAGCCGGGAAAGTGCACGCGAGCCACGCTTGCATGCGCGTCGAGGAACTCAGCGACGCGCTGCGCGTTGGAGTTGTGCCGCTCTACGCGCACCACCAAAGTCTTCAGTCCGCGCTCGAGCAGGAAGCAAGCGTGCGGGTCGAGTGATGCGCCCAGTCGCCGCACGATCCGCACGGCTTTCTCCACCAGCGCCGAGCGTCCGGCGAGCACGCCGGCCACCAAGTCGCTGTGTCCGTTGAGGTACTTGGTGGCACTGTGATGCACCAGATCGAAGCCGTGCGCGACCGGCGCGAAATTCACCGGCGAAGCGAAAGTGTTGTCCACCAGGGAAATGATTCCCTTTTCGCGGCAGAAAGACGCCACCGCGGGCAAATCACAGACTCGGCACAGCGGGTTGGAAATGCTCTCCACCACGAACACGCGCGTTTGCGGACGCACGGCCGCGGCCCAGGACGCTGGATCGTGCGGATCCACGAAGTCGGTCTCGATGCCAAGCCGCGGAAGTTCTTCTGCGAGCAGCGCATGGGTGCCGCCGTAGAGGCCGCGCGCCGCGAGTACGCGGTCGCCGGAAGCGCAGAGGCCGAGCAGCGCGGCCGACATCGCGGCCATGCCCGTGGAGGTGACGAGCGCGTCTTCTGCGCCTTCCAACGCCGCGAGCCGCGCGTGCAGCACCGCGTGGTTCGGCGTGTTCTGGTAGCGGCCGTAGGTGACGTCCTTCAGTCCGCCGGGGCCGCCATAGGCGAAGGTCGCGGATTGATAGATCGGCGTCACCACCGCGCCGGAGGGCGACGGCTTGATCTCGCCGGCGTGAATGGCTCGAGTAGAGAGTCCACTCATGCTTGGGTGACGGCTGCGGCCAGCACTTCCTGTTCGGTGAGCAGGCGCTTGGATTCCTTGGCGCGCGCGAGCACGGCGGTGATGCGCTCTTCCGTGGGCTCGACGCCGCGTTGTTCTAAGAACCAGATGACGTTGGATTTGCCGCTCATCGGGCCCACGCTGATGCGTTGGGCCAATCCGAACTCGTCGGCGGGAACGCCGCTGTAGACGCGGTTCGCGAGCCACGTGTCGCCCTTGCGGAAAGCCTTCACCACGGCTGCGGCGTGCACGCCGGTGCCGGTTTCGAAGGCGTCGTCGCCGAACACCGGATACTCGCCGCGTACGGGGCGGCCCACGGCTTCGCTGGCGGCGCGCACGTAGGCGCCGAGCTTGCGCAGATCTCGGTCAATCCAGCCGAGCAGTTTGAGATTCACCAAGAGCAGGTCCATCTCGGTGTTGCCCGCGCGCTCGCCGATGCCCAGCGCGCAGGCGTGGGCGCGTTGCGCGCCCGCCGAAAGGGCCACCAGAGTGTTCACCAAGCCAAGTCCGCGATCTCGGTGCCCGTGCCAATCCAGCCCGACCTGTTGCGCGCGATTCTCGATCAGCCAGCACTTCAGCCAGTGGAAGATGTTGCGCACGGCCTCGGGCGTCACGCCGCCGACGGTGTCGCAGACACAGAGCCGGTCCGCGCCTTCCTCAATCGCTGCGCCGTTCAGCTCGCTGAGGATCTCCGGCGTGCTGCG
>CAZCXL010000131.1:0-7194 GCA_964502625.1 uncultured Planctomycetales bacterium
AAGTCTTCGATCAAGACTAGATTGCGGCGCTGATCGGCGGCACCGCCAACGGTTACTTCACGGTCAAACAGGTGAACTTCGAGTGGGTGGGTTCCTGATCCAGCCTGCGGCGCGAGCCCTGCTTCCCGACGCGCTTCTCGTCCAGCCCAACCGCTGCGAGGAGCGCGTTGGCCTTTGGGTGGACGCAGCGGGCAAGATTCTCGCTCTTGCAAGCGAGTCGGAGCATCCCGCCGATACTTGGGAACGATTCCACGGCGAAATCTGGACCGCGGCTCCGGTGATGGCCCATGCCCATTTGGACGGCTGGGATGCTCCCTCCGCGCAGTTTCGGCGCGCTCCATTCGCGGCTTGGGTTGCGGATCTGATCTCATGGCGCGGAGCACCGGGCCGCATGGATCCTGCGCTGAGCGCGGCAGCCGCGGCGGCTGAACTCGCGGCTCGCGGTTGCGGTCTAGCTGCCGTGCACGTGGGTGAAACAGGAGCCGAAGGTGATCCACAGGCTCCGCTCGAACTGCTGAGTTGGCGTGAGGTGCTGGATCCTTTCCCCATTGCAGGGGAGGCAGCCGGCGCGGCTTGGCTGCGCCAGGCCGCGCCGTGCACGGGCCTCGCTCTGCACGCGCCCTACACCGTGGACTTGGATCTGGCGCGCACCGTCTTCGCGCGAGGGGGGGGGACTGTATCCCTTCACTTGGGCGAAACGGAAGAGGAACGGCAACTGCTCGCGCACGGGAGCGGCCCACTCGCGGAGCTGCTGATGGAGCGGCGCGGACGCCTTTCGCCGCGGCGCTTCGCATCGCCCGTGAATTGGCTCGCGGAAGCTGGCGGGATGCACGGTGGAACTCTTGCCGTGCACGGCGGTGCGCTCAACGTAGTGGAACTTCGTGCGCTGCATCGCGCCGGAGTGCGCATCGTCTTTTGTCCGGGAACTCACGCTTGGTTCGGCAGATCCGAGCCCTCCTTCGCGCCTGCAGGCGTCTTCCCGTCCGCGCTGGGCTGCGATTCCCGGGCCTCCAATGAGTGTCTGGACCCTCTGCGCGAGTTCCGCTTGGTGCTCCAGCAACTTCCAGCTTGGGGTATCCCAGCGGCATGGGAGGCCTTGACGCGTGGCGGCGCGCGCGCACTGGGCCGCCGCGACTTCGGCGACTTGGAGCGCGGCAAGCGCGCCGCGCCCTTGCGCATTCGCGATCCGCGCGCGATCGCCCTCTGCGGAGCAGCACGTAGCGTTGCTGAGCGCGCAGCAGTGCTCTTGGGTTGGCTTGCCGAATGCTCGGATCCGCTCGTGGCGGGGGCTAGAATCTCCCATCACCCTCATGCAACAAGCGGCTGAACTTCTGCGACGGAGCAATAAAATCCTGCTCTCCGGTCACTCGCGCGCCGACGGTGATTGTCTCGGCGCGCAGATCGTGTTGCTGCACGCAGCTCGAGCGCTGGGCAAGCAGGCCGAAATCTTGCTGCCGGATCCGCCGGACGGACGTTATGGATTCCTCAAGGCGAGCACGCCCTGGCGCGTCTGGGAGGGCCATTTGCCTGCGGCGGATCTGCTGATCGTTTGCGATTGCAATCAGCTCAGCCGACTCGGCGCGATGGCCGCGCCCATCCAGACTTCCGGAATGCCGCGCATCGCCGTGGATCACCACGTACTCGAGCCGAATCAAGGTTGGACCGCCTTGGTGCACGATCTGCAAGCCTCGGCGAGCGGCACGCTCGCTCTGCGTTTCGTGGAGGAAGAATTCGGACTGCATGAGCTGCCGCTTGCGGCGTATGAAGCCGCCTTCGTCGCGCTGATGACCGATACGGGCTGGCTGAAGTATTCGAACGCGATTCCCGAAGCCTGGGAGGCCGCTTCTCGACTTGCGCGCCGCGGACTGGATACGGCGCGCCTCCATGCTCTGATCTATTCACAAGCCGAGGCGGGCCGTCCAGCCGGAATTCGCGCTGCGCTCGAGCACTTGGAGTATCTGGCCGAGGGTCGTCTGGCGCTCGCCTGGGTGAGCGTCGAAGATCTGGAACGGGTGAGTGGCACCCTGGAAGACACCGATGAACTTCTGGACCTACTGCGCGCCGTCGGACGCGTGGAAGGTGTCGGACTGGTCACCGAGCGCGGCGACGGGAGGGTGAAAGCATCCTTCCGCAGCAAGACCTCACTCGACGTGCACCGGATCGCGAAGCAACTCGGCGGCGGCGGTCACGTCCGCGCCTCAGGCACTTCGTTTGCGCCCGGGGTCAGCATCGCGCAAGCCGTGGCGCAAACGCGTTCCGCGCTGCTTCAAGGGTGGTCCGAACAGCGGCTGAGCTAAGACCACCGGCTCAGTCCATCGACTCGCGCTTGCTGAACAATCCCAGCAGCGCGTAGCGCGCCAGTTTGGGATTTTTGCGCAGTCGGCGGAGCACGTAGGGATACCAATCGGGGCCGTAGGGAACGTAGACCCGGACAGGGAGTCCGCGGTCGCGAAGATTCGCGCGCATCTCTTCGCGCACGCCGAGCAGCATCTGGATTTCGACGCGGTCGCGCCATTCCGGGCGCTCCTCGCGCGCGCTCACGGCTGCCTCAGCCAAATCTTGGTCGTGCGTCGCCGCCGCGACGAATGCGCCGCCTTCAAGCAGCACGCGGAGGGTACGCTTCCAAGATTCCCGTACTTCGTCTGCGTCTTGGTACGCCAGCTCGGGAGGTTCGACGTAAATGCCCTTGACCAGGCGCACGTTGAGCGGGCCACCCGCGGCGACCAGTTTGCAGGCGTCCTCCTCCGTGCGTCGCAACATGGATTGCAGCACGCATCCCACCACGCCGGGATAGGCAGTGCGCAGTCGCGCGTAGACGCGCAGGGTGGAGTCCACCAGGGAGGAATCTTCCATCTCGAAGCGCAAAAAGGCGCCCAGTCGCTGCGCATGTCCCGCGATCTGCGCGACTGTGTCGAAACATCCGTTCTCGCTCAGCGACAAGCCCATTTGGGTGGGCTTCAAGGAAACGTTGCGTCCGAGTCCGCGCGCGGCAAGCTCTTCAAGCAGACGCAGATACTCCTTGGCGGCAGACTGGACGGCGTCCATGTCTTGGACCGCCTCGCCGAGCAGGTCATAGGTCGCGTGATAGCCGCTGCGATCGAGCGTGGCCCCGACGCGCAGCGCATCGTCGCGCTCCAGTCCGGCGATGTAGCGACTCGAAAGCCGCCCGACCAGCGGGCGCGGAACCCACGGCAAGGAGCGGGCAGCGAGATTGTCGAACCAGGACACGGGGGTGGGCCAGACGCGGGTTGACCGGGACTTTAGGATGGCGGCTCGGCCTTCACCATGGCCGCTCGCGTTTGACGCAGAGGCCTCCCGCACGACGCCGTATCCGGCTGCTCCTCACGGCCGCCTTGGTCGGCGTTGCGCTACCTTTCGTGCCGGGTTTGCGCGAACTCGACGCGCCGGCGCGCATCACCGCCGGCGTCGCCGCGATGACCGCCTTGTGTTGGATGTGGGAGGCGCTGCCCTTGCCGGTAGCTTCGCTGCTGCCAGCGCTGCTTTTGCCGGCGTTGGGCGCGGTGCGCGCGAGTGAGATTGCACCCTGGTATTTCGACGACATCCTGCTGCTCTTTCTCGGCGGTTTCATTCTCGCGATCGCACTGGAGCGGCACGCGCTTCACGAGCGGTTGGCGTGGCGCGCCGTGGGGCTCTTCGGCGCGAATCCGCGCAGGCTGGTGCTGGGCATGATGATCGCCACGGCATCGTTGAGCATGTTCGTCAACAACACCAGCGCGACCCTGGTGATGCTGCCGGTGGCCATGGCGCTGCTCGCGCGCTGCACGGAGGCGGAACGCACGCGCCTCGGCAGTCCCTTGATGCTCGGCGTTGCGTACGCAGCGACCATCGGCGGAATCGTGACGCCGATCGGGACCGCGCCAAACATGGTCTTTCTGGCACAGACCACTGCGCGCTTTCCGGATGCGCCGTCCATCGGCTTCGGAGCCTGGGTGATCGCGGTGTTTCCGCTCGCTGCCGTGTTTCTGCTCGTGACCTGGTGGATCCTGACCCGCGTTACTGGGAATCCCGGCGTGGAGAGATCCGCAGGCCTGGCGGCGTGCGCACACGAGGCGCGCGCACTTCCTCCGCTCAATGTGGATCAGAAACGAGTGCTCGCCATTTTTCTGTGCGTCGCCGTGCTCTGGCTCACTCGAAGTTCCGCCGATCTCGGCTCCTTGCATATTCCAGGCTGGCGCGACCTCTTGCCGCCGCGCGCCGCCGTGGCGGTCAGCGACGCCACGGTGGCGCTTTTCGGCTGCGTGCTGTTATTCGCGGTGCCGGCACGCGGCCAGCAGGGACACACACTCGTGGAGTGGGACGATTGTCGTGACTTACCGTGGGGCGTATTACTGCTGATCGGCGGCGGACTCGCGCTAGCCAAAGCCTTCGAAAGCACCGGGCTCTCAGCGGCGGTGGCCCAAGGACTTTCCTCCGCGCTGACCTCGCTGCCGCTGTGGGGGGTGCTCCTGCTCGTGTCCGCCGCAGTCACCCTGATGACGGAACTCGCGTCCAACACGGCGACGATCATCATTTTGCTGCCGCTGCTCTTCGGCGCCGCCGTGGAAGCGGGCCTGCATCCGATGCTGGTGGCTCTGCCCGCAACACTTTCCGTGTCTTACGGATTCATGCTGCCGGTGGGGACGCCGCCCAATGCGATCGCCTACGCCACGGGCCGCATTCCGATGCGTGACATGGTGCGCGCCGGTTTCTTGCTCGACCTCGTCGCGATCACGCTCGTGTGCCTGTTCACCTGGTTCTGGATCGGGCCTCGCCTTGGATTCGACTTCAGCCAGGTCCCGAACTGGGCTGCGTCCGCGCCCTCTGGACCGTAGACTTCTCAGGATGCGAAGCGCCAGAAGTTGGGCCGCCCTCCTGCTGCTCGCCCTCCCGGCCTGCGGAGGGAGCGAAGACTCGGGCTACGACCTGATCCTGGTTTCCGTGGACACCCTGCGCGCGGATCGTCTCCCGTTCTATGGAGCTGAGCGGGATACCGGCGGCAACCCGGCGCAACCTTTCACCCCGAGTTGGTTGGCCGCCCAGGGCACCCTGTTCGAGTCGTGCTGGAGCACAGCTGGCCAAACACTGCCTTCGCTGGCGAATTTCTGGACGGGTCTTCCGCCGCTTGAGCACGGCGCGATTTCCAACGGAGTGCCGTTCGTCGTTCCTTCACGCTTGCTCGCCTTGCGCAAGAATCGTTTCGATGAATCTCACGCCTTGGTGGCGAACATGAGCCTCGCGCCCGGCTGCCGACTTGAACAAGGCTTTGACACCTATGCCGTGATGGCGAAGCAGGACGAGCGAGACATTCCGAAGACGATGCTCTCCCTCACCCAAGCCGCGGTGAAGGGTCATAAACGGCTGGTGACGTGGACGCATTTCATGACTCCACACCAACCCTACACGCCCACTGCGGAGTTGGCAGCACGCTACCACGGGCAACTGGGTCAGCCCGCCGACAACAAATTTCTTTACGACCGCCACCGCGACGGCAAGGTCGACGAAGCCCTGCGCGAAACCGTGCGTGGCATGTACGACGGCGAAGTGCGCCAGGCCTCCGACTACGTGCGGGAGTTCCTGAGCGGCCTCGATGCCCAGTATCGATCCGCTGGACGAGGCGGTCTTCTCCAGAACGCCGTCGTCGTGTTCTTCGCGGACCATGGTGAAGAGTTAGGCGACCGCCACGGCTACTTCATGCACGCGAAAAGCCTCTACAGCGGAGTGATCCACGTGCCCTTGCTGGTCATCGGTCCAGGATGGACCGCGGGCGAGCGCCGCGCCCCGGCGCTTGAGTTGGGCGAGGTCCTGCCGATGGTGCTCGACGGGCGCACTCCGGAGCGCACTCTGTTTTTCTCTGCTTGGAAGGCTGGGTTCTACGCCGTGCGCGATGAACGCTGGACGCTCGTGCATAATCCCGGCGACGATCGTGCCGGCCCGGAAGAGCCGCCCTTGGACGCGGCCTATCCGTACCCGGTGCTCGCCCTCTACGATCGCTTCTCAGATCCGCAGGAGCAGACGGACGTCTCCGCTCAGCATCCGGCAGAAGCCAAGCGCCTGCTCGCGGAATTGGGGCGGTGGTATGACGGCCTGCTGATCGTGGACAGTTTGGAAGCCGTCTCCGACCCGAAAGTGCTTGCCGCTCTCGGCTATGTCGAAGTGACGGGAGCATCCGCGCGTCTCCGTCCGCTCGCCGTGGATCCATGGCCGCCTCAACCCATTCTGCACTGAGCGCCACCCCGGCTTCGCCTCTGCGCGAGCGCGCCGCTCCGTGGCTCGAGGGCGGAGCGCTGGCGCTGCTCGTCCTGATCGTGGTGACGCTTGGCGGAGACAGCCTCCGCATGTCCTACCACGGCAGCCTGCACGCCACGATTGGCGAAGCCGTGCTCCGCGACGGGTTGCTTCCTGAGAATCCGTACCACGCCAGCGAGGGACTCAACTATTACCTGCTGTATCCGACGCTTGGCGTGCTGCTCGGCCGAATCGGCATGGGACCGCTGTGGGGCTTCGCGCTGCTCAACCTGCTTGCGGGTTTACTGCTGGGACCGGCCTTGGACGCGCTCGGTCGTGCGCTTGGACTCGAGTTCCGTGCGCGGCGATTCGCTTTTCTGTGGATGATTTTCGGACTCAATGGCTTGGGCTGGCTGTGGGCCTCGGCGCAAGGCAGCCCCTTGTTGGATTTCCGCGCCATTGATCAAGAGGGTTCCGGAGTTGCGCTCGGGGCGATGCCGCTGGCCTTGTTGCAGCATCTCGCCGACGGACCCTTCGGCATGACTTGGGACGCGCGGCTGCAATCTTTCCTACCGAAGTTCCTGAACGTTTCCTCCTTTGCGATCGCGATCCCCTTCGCGTTGTGGGCGCTTGCCTATGCGCTCGAAAGCGGCAAGCGCGCCACCATGGCCGCCGCCGCTCACGTCGGACTCGCGACTGCCCTCAATCCCTTGGCCGGAGCACTGGCCGCCACGATGCTCGTGTTCCGTCGCGCTCCGCTCTTGCGGAAGCCGCGCGCCGCCGCCCGCGAACTGCTCCCGGCGGCGCTGATTGCCCTGTTGCTGGCGCTTCCCTTCCTGCTGCCGATGTTGCGCGGTGGAGGCACGACGGGGGAAGGCGGAACCATGGGTTTTAGCCTGATCGGCGACGGTCCGGCGGCCAATCTGATCGGCCCGCTGCTCCTGCTGTGGCCACTTGCCGCCTTCGGCG
>CAZCXL010000132.1:0-7168 GCA_964502625.1 uncultured Planctomycetales bacterium
CGCGCGCATCAACCCTGGCGCGACACCATGGCGCAGGTTCACGGCGGCCGCATCGGCAAAGTGCGCGCGATGTACCTCACTTACCTCACGGGTTCGCTCTGGCATCGCGGTCACAAGACCGAGTGGAGTGAGATGGAGTACCAACTCCGCAACTGGCTCTACTTCACGCCGCTCTCCGGAGACCATCTCGTCGAACAAGCGATTCACAGCGTGGACAAAATGCTGTGGGCGATGAAAGACGTTCCGCCGCTGCACTGCACGGCCACCGGCGGCCGCCAAGTGCGCGTCGATGAGAAGTACGGCAACATCTACGATCACTTCAACGTGAACTATGAGTGGGCCGACGGCACCCTCGGCGTGGTGCAGTGCCGCCAGATGGAAGGCTGCTACGGCGAGAACAAGGACACCATCGTCGGCTCATCGGGCGTGCTCGAAGCCGACGGCTGGGGTCCGGACATGGTCGCGACCGGCGACTTCCCCTGGAAGTGGAAGGGCGTCAACAACGACATGTACCAGACGGAACATGATGAATTGTTCGCGAGCATTCGCGCGGGCAAGCCGCTGCAGCAGGGCGTGCAGATGGCGCACAGCAGCCTCGCCGGCATCATGGGCCGCATGAGCGCCTACACCGGGCAACGCGTCACTTGGGAAATGGCGATGAATTCCCAGGAGCGCCTGCTTCCGGCCGACAAGGATTGGGCTTGGGGCCCCGGCCTCAAGTGCGAGATCGCGATGCCCGGCAAGACCAAGTTGGTCTAGCGCTTTTCTTTCACCCAGGGGATCGTGCCCGGAGCGAAGCTCGACTCTTCGTCGGTCGTGGCCTGCAAGTTGTCGCCGGCGTAACCGATCGCGGCGAGTTCAGCCTGCTGCTTGGAATTGAGTCCAATCTGCCATTTCCCGGTCAGATCGTGCTGAATCATCAGGCCGCAACGCTCCAGCGCGCGGCGCATGCGCTCAAGCAGCGCCGGATCCTTTTCTGCCACGTTGACGCGCTCGTGCGGATCTTGAGCGAGGTTGAAGAGCCAGAGGCGGCCTGCGGTTTGCTCGAACCAGGGATCGGTCATGACGAACTTCGCGCCCGGCTCGCGCAACATGCGCAGCGGTCCGGCAGGGCCAGACAACGGACTGAAAGAAATGTCGGTTTCCGCAAAGGCGACGCGGTCTTCCAATATTGCGCCGCGCAATCCACTCAGCAAGGAAGCGCCGTGGAGCGACGTGGCCGCTTCGGGCCACTGCAGATCGCAGGTCTCGAGGATGGTGGGCAGCACGTCAATCAGGCGCACCTGCTCGCTGCGCACGCCGGCGGTCAGGCCCATACGCTCTCCCAGACCTTTGCTCCACATGATCTGCAATGGAACCCGCACGAGTTCCTCGAACAGGGTGTGGCCGTGTCCGAGGTCGCCGTGATCCAAGAATTCTTCCCCGTGGTCGGCGCAGATCACCACGATCACGTCGTCGCGCTCGGCGAGCAAATCTTCCACGAACTCGCCGACTTGGTCGTCGAGCCAGCGAATTTCTTCCGCGTAAGAGAGCCGCATCAGCTCGATGTCCTCAGCGGTGAATCCACCGTCGCGGTGGACGTCGTGAATCCCTCCCACCATGCGGAACGCATCATGCGACGCGCCGTCGAGCACCGGCGAGTTCCCGGTGGGGTTGAAGAGTCCGCGAATTTTCTGCGTGCCTTTGCGCGTCACGGAGACCGGCTCCGGCGTGTACGGGTAGTGCGCGTCGTTGAGGTGCAGATAAAGGAAGAAGGCGCCCTCTTCAGGCTCCTTCGGCATCACCCAATTGCGCGCGCGCGCGATCAACTCATTCGCCTTCTGGCTGGTGCCTTGGTGGAAGAGCTTGAAGCCCTGATCGAAGTTGAACGTGTAGCTGATGTTCGGATTGCTGGAGAGCCCGTAGGTGCGGTACCCCTCCGCAGACATCGCGTCAGCGAGCGTGCGCCGATCAGGCGGCAGTTGCGTGGACTGCCCTGCTGCGCCGTGCGCTCCCGGAACCAAGCCGGTGAGCAGAGAAGCCACGGACGGCTTCGTCCAGGACGCTTGCGTGATGGCCTGCGTGAAGGCCGCACCCTGCTTCGCAAGCGCGTCAAGCCGCGGCGTGGTGTCAAGCTTGCAACCGCCCCAACCCATGTGATCTGCGCGCACGGTGTCGAGCAAGATGACCACCACGCTGGGCTTGCCGGTCGGCTCCGGCCGAACGAGGGGAGCCACGATCTGCGGCAGCACGGCCAACGCCAGCGCGAGGAGCGCAGGAATGGGCTTCGAGCAGGCCGCCACGACCACGCTCGGCGCCCGCACCAGGCCGCTCCGGCTATGCTTCGTGAAGTTGACGATCACCAAAGCCGCCACGGCCAGCGCGAGCGCGTAGAGCAGGCGGCGCGATCCAGAATCCCTCGCCCAAGTGAGCCAGAACAGCACGCCGTCGCCTGAGGCGAACCAGCCGGACGCTGAGGCCTCCGACCCCGCCTGCCAGAGACTGGGCAAGGCCGAGGCGAGCGCGAGCGAGAAGACCAGGAACCAGATTTTGCCCATGGATCTGGAAGAGTATATCCCGGTCTTTCACTGGCCTAAGGACACCTCGCGCTTCAGTTTCGTGCGCGCAGAGCGCACGGACTCGGCCTATTTGAACGATCTCTACAACCGCGTGTTCCAACAGCAGCGGCCGCTGACGCATTTTGAGTGGAAGTACTGGGCGAACCCCGCCGGCCCTCCCTACGGCGTGATTGCAAAGGATCGCGCGGACGGTCGCGCGCTGGCTGCGGCTTTCGGCCAACGCCGGCGCGCATGGATTCGCGGTCGCGCCGTTCCCGCGAATTTGATGTGCGAGATTTCATCCGATCCGAGCGCGCGCGGAGGAGGAGTGGCCTTCAAGGGAGTCATGCACGCGATCGGCATCGGACTCAACGACGAGGCCGGAGTGTTGTGGTCCTACGGCGGTCAGTCGAGTGATGAAGCAATCGCCGTGGGCAGTCGATGGCTCGGCTTCCGCGAAGCATTCACGCTGACCATCTGGGAGATGCGGCTTTCATTGGAGCCGGCCCTGCGCGCGCGGCTTGGCGGCGCTGGCGCGGCGGTGGCGCGTCTTGCGGATCCGATTTTTCGGGCCACCTGGCGCGACGCCAGCCAGAACTACGACTGCGTGGAGCTGCAAGACTTCGGCCCCGAGTTCGACGCGCTCTGGGAACGCTATCGCGATCGCTACGCGCTTGCCTTCTTTCGTGATGCCGCCACTTTGAAGTGGCGCTGGAAGGACAACCCCGTGCCGGGGCATCGCATTCTGCTCGCGCGCAAAGCAGCGAGCGGCGAGCCCGTGGGTTGGATCATCTGGCGCGAATGGAAGTCCGCGAGCCACCAGATTGCGACCGTGCTCGACCTCTGGGCCGGCGGAGAGGAAGCCGTGATCGCGGCATTGGTGGACGCCGCGCGCCGCCGCGCTGCGGCCGCCGGCTGCCGCTTTTTGCGCTACGGAGTGAAGGACGGATCTCCGGAGATGCGCGCCCTGCAGAAACTCGGCCATGGCCGCGCTTCGCCGCATGATCGGCCGGACCGCGTGATCGTCACGCCGATGCCCGGCTCACTGCACGACGAGACCGAGGAAGAATTCGCCGTGCTGCGCGTCGTCGTGCACGGCGAGAACTGGTACTACGCGCAAGGCGACAGCGACTTCTACGACTGAGCGCCCCGGCTCAAAAATTGCGCCGTTCGAACTTCAGCCAGGCAATCCCGTAGAACGTCAAGACCGCTCCGCTCATCAGCGCCGCGTTGCGCCAGGCGAGCACGCCATCCACGAAAGGCAACAGCGGATCCAGATCGATCAGGTTGTAGAGCGAGATGTCCCACAGCCCTTTGATGAGGTAGAAAGCGAACTGCAGCAGCATGAAACCGAGCACCAGGATGCCGGCAGTGAGCTGATGCGAGAAGTGCGCGGAGAGCGCGGCCGCAAGCGTATAAACGCCGAGAATGAATAGGCTCACGTAGGCGGTGGCCTGCATCGCCGGCGCCCAGGCGATGGATTCGTCCACTCCGGGAGCGAGTTGCACCCCGATCGCCGTGGTGAGGAACAAGGGCAGCATCAGGAGGAGCGCGCCCGCAGACCAGCGTGCGAACAGGATGCGCGCGCGGGAGATTGGGCGGGAGAGCAGCAGCTCGATGGTGCGGTTGTCCACGTCACGCGCGATGATGCCGGTGCCCATGAGTCCGGCTGCGGCGATGCCGAACACTCCCGCGGCCTTCCAGAACTGCTGGAAGCAGAAGTACGCCCAGAAGCCATAGTTGTCCATCGCGCGGAAGAAGTCCTGCAGTGGCTCGAGCGGGATCAACTTGATGATCTGCGGAATGTTGTCGCGCAGATCCGGCCAGAAAAGCACGGAGAACACGATGTTCACGCTGAGCAACACCGTGTAGCCGATGGCGAGTAGCATCTGCTCGCGTAACCATTGCCGGAAAATCATGCGCGTGCCTCCGGCGCGTGCTCTGGTCCGTAGAGCGCGGCGAACACTTCTTCGAGGCCGCCACTTGCGTCACGCAGTCCTGCCACGGGTAAGGCGGCGAGCGCGATGAGTGCAGCGGAGAGATCGCCGTCGTGCGCGAGCCGCCAACGCTCGCTGCGGCCCTCTGGAGTGGGTTCCACAGCGGTCCAATGCAGTCCCGGACTACGCGGGAGTTGCGCGGCGGTGAGCGGGGAACGGAAGCGCAGCCACAACATGCGGCCCGCCCGCTCCAGCAGTTCCGCGACCGGTCCGCACTCCATCAAGATCCCGCTGCGCAAGAAGGCGACGCGATCGCAGACGCGTTCCACGCTCGCCAGATCGTGCGAGGAAAAGAACACCGTGCGGCCGCGCGCGGCTTCGCTGCGCAGCAGGAGTTCTAAATCACGGCGCGCTTCCGGATCGAGGCCTTCCATCGGCTCGTCCAACATCATGAACGGCGCTTCGCTCGCGATGGTGGCGGCGAGCAACACCTTGCGCTTCATGCCGTGCGAGAGCGCGCGCACCCGCTGGCGCGGCGGCAGATTGAAGCGTTCGAGCAAGTCGCGTCCGCGGGTCAGTTTGGAGTCCTTGTGGAAGCCAATCAGGAAGCGCAGCATGCCAAGCACCGAGAGCCGGTCGTACATCGCCGTCTCACCCGGGGAATAAGCGACGAGCCGACGCACCGCGAGCGGGTTCTTGCGCGCGTCGGCGCTTCCCACGCGGATTGATCCGCCGTCCGCGCGCGCGACTCCGGTCACGCATTTGAGGAAGGTGGTCTTGCCGGCGCCGTTCGGCCCCACGAACCCGAACACTTCCCCGACGCGCACCTCTAGCGACACGCCGCGCAGCACCTCGCGCGCGCCGTAGCGCTTGATCACTCCGGTGGCGTGAAGCACGCCGCGGATTCTATGCCTTTCCCGCCGCCTTCGTTTGAGTTGCCTGCGGTTCGCTCGCCGTGGCGTTCAGCGTCAGCAGGCCGCCCTTGGTGTCCACTCGCACCAACGGCCGCCCTTCGAGTTGCCCGGAGAGCAGCATTTCAGAGAGGGGATTGAGCAGTCGTTTTTCAATCACGCGTCGCAAGGGACGCGCGCCGAACTCTTCGTCGTATCCCTCTTCCGCCAACCACGCGCGCGCGGCCTCGGAGACCACCAGGCCGATCTGTTGATTTTCCAACAGGCGCTTCTCGACGCCTTGCAGTTGCAAATCCACGATCCGCGCGAGGGCCTCCGGTGCGAGACGGTTGAAGAGGACGATCTCGTCCAGCCGGTTGATGAACTCGGGGCGGAAGTGCCGCTTGAGCTCCTCGAGGCTGCGCAGATTCGAAGTCATCACGATCAGCGTGTTGGTGAAATTCGCCGTCCGGCCGCGGCTGTCGGTGAGCCGACCGTCTTCCAGAACCTGCAGCAGGGTCAGGAATACGTCGGGGTGCGCCTTCTCGATCTCGTCGAAGAGCACGACGCTGTAGGGATGGCGGCGCACCGCTTCGGTGAGTTGCCCGCCTTCGTCATGGCCGATGTATCCGGGCGGCGAGCCGATCAGTCGGCTGACCGCGTGCTTCTCCTGGTATTCGCTCATGTCCAGCCGCACCATCAGCTTCGGGTCGCCGAATAGCTCGCGGGCGATGGCCTTGCAGAGTTCCGTTTTGCCCACGCCAGTCGGACCGAGAAAGACGAAGGATCCGAGCGGCCGGTTTTCATCCTGAAGTCCGGCGCGCGCGCGCCGCACCGTTTCTGCCACGGCGCTCACGGCCGCGTCCTGTCCGATCACGTGTTTGCGCAAGAGATCCTCGAGGTGCAAGAGGCGCTGGCGCTCGGACTCCACCAAGCGATCCACCGGAACTCCAGTCCACGCGGCGACAACCTCGGCGATTTCTTCAGGCCCGATCTCTTCCTTCAGAATTGCACCGTCTTTTTGGAGCTCACGGAGGCGCGCTCCGGCGGCCTCAATCCGCTTGTTCAGCTCCAGCGTCTCGCCGTAGCGAATGCGCGCCACGTCTTCGAACTTCCCTTCGCGCTCGAAGCGCTCGGACTGCACTTGCAGGCCTTCGATCTTGGCCTTGGCGTCCTTGATCTCGTCAAGCACCGTCTTCTCGTTCTGCCAGCGTGTGCGCAGGGCGTCTGCCGCTTCTTTGGCCTCTTGCAGATCGCGCTCCAGCGCGTGCAACTTCGCCGCATTGTCCTTCAAGCCTTCGGCTTCGATCCCCGCCTTCTCAATCTGAATCTGGCGCATGCGCCGCTCCAGCGCATCCAATTCCGCAGGCATCGAGTCGAGCTCCAGGCGCAGACGGCTCATGGATTCATCCATGGCATCAATGGCTTTGTCCGGAAGTTGGCGGTCGGCGATGTAGCGTGAGGTCAGTTGCGCCGCGGCCACCAAGGCGGCATCGGTAATTTTTACGCCGTGGTGGGTCTCGTACTTGGACTGCAGGCCGCGCAGGATCGCGATCGTGTTTGCCACGTCGGGCTCTTCCACGCGCACCGGCTGAAAGCGCCGCTCCAGCGCCGCGTCCTTCTCGATGTACTTGCGATATTCGTTCCACGTAGTGGCGCCCACGCAACGCAACTCCCCGCGTGCGAGCGCAGGCTTCAGCAAATTGGCTGCGTCCACCGCGCCTTCGGCCGCGCCGGCGCCGACCAGGGTGTGCAACTCATCGATGAACAGGATGATCTCGCCAGCAGCCTGCGTGACTTCGTT
>CAZCXL010000133.1:0-7149 GCA_964502625.1 uncultured Planctomycetales bacterium
GCGCCGCGGCGAAACCCGTCCCAAAGATTGCGCAATCCTGTTCCGCACACAGACGCAACCTCGCCCCTTCGAGACCGAGTTGCGCTCACGCGGCATTCAAGTGCGGCTCTCCGGCGCGCAGTCTTTCTACGACCGGAAGGAGATCCGCGACCTCACGGCCTTTCTGCGCCTCGTCGCGCGTCCGCACGACGAATCGGCGCTGCTGCGGGTAGTCAACGTGCCTCCGCGCGGCATCGGCGAAGTCACGATCGAACGCGCGGTGGAGCGCGCCACGCGCGAAGGGCGCGACGCCGCGCGCGTGTTCGCCGAGACTGCGGCCGCAAGCGAGTTGCCCGACGCAGCTGCGCGGGGCTGGAAGACTCTGCAGGCCGCTCTGGAGACCGCACGTGCAGCAGTACGCGCGGGTGAACCACTCGCGCGGGTGGTTTCCTTGCTGATCGAGGGCACCGGCTATCGCGGCGAAGTCGAGCGGTGCTATCCGGAGCGTCAGGCGCAAGAACTCCGGTGGAACGGAGCCTTGGAGATTCTCGACGTGGCAGCATCTCATGAGCGCAACCACGGAGCGCGTGCCTCGCTCGAATCCTTTCTCGATGAGTTGGCGCTGCGCGGCGGTGAAGAATCGGCGCCTGAAGCGGAGCGCGAACCGGAAGACGCAGTCTCTCTTTCCACCATTCACGCCGCCAAGGGACTCGAGTTCGACCGCGTGTGGCTCGTGGGATGTGAGGAAGGAATCCTCCCCCATCGCCGTTCGGCGCTGGAGGGCGGAGTGGAAGAGGAGCGGCGTTTGGCTTACGTCGCGGTGACCCGCGCCAAACGCGCCCTCACGCTGACCTTCTGCCTGGTGCGGGCCTTGCGCGGCAAACTGGTCACGCGCCATCCCTCGCGCTTCCTGCTTGAATTGAAGGGCAAGCCGCCGCCCGCCGGCTGGCAATCTTGCGAAGGCGAGGATCCGGCACCGCAGGACGCGGCCGAGCCGCGCGCTCAGTCGCCGAGCCCGAGACCGTGCAAGAAGGCGCGGGCGTCACTGGGCCGTCCCAAGAAGGCGCGCACCGAATCTTCGACCGAGCGCGATCCGCCGGGTTGGTAGATCTCGCGGCGCAGACGCATGCCCACCTCCGCGTCGAGATATCCCTCCGGCGCTTCTTCAAAGGCAGTGGCGAGATCGGCCGCGATCGAATCGGCCCAGGCATAGCCGTAGTAACCGGCGTCGTAGCCGGTGAGATGGCCCCAATAGGCGGCGAAGTGGGTGCGCGGCGGCACCGGCAGAAATGCTTCCGCCATGGCCCGGTTGGCGACACCGGAGACGTCGTCCGTCGCCGCCTGATGCAGGCGCAGGTCGGCGAGCGCGTAGCCCAACTGCCGGCGGTACCAGACCCCCTTGGTCGCGAGCTCGGCCTGCTTGAGGGCGAGCAGCGTGCGCTCAGGCACTCCGCGCGACGGATCGCGCCAATCCGCGGCGAAGATCGCGAGCACGTCAGGATCCCAGACCCAATTTTCGAACATTTGGCTCGGGGCCTCGACGAAATCGCGCGGCACGGAGCCGCCGGCGAAGCGCGCGTATTCGGCGCGAGTGAGCACGGCGTGCATGCAATGGCCGAACTCGTGGAACAGCGTCTCCACCTCATCGTGGGTCATGAGCGTCGGCTCGCCCGGCGCGGCTGGCGTGAAGTTGCACACCAGCGCCGCAACCGGCCGCCGATACACGCCGGTTGGGAGACGTTTGCCGGAGATCACGTCGAACTGTGCGAAGTGGTTGTACTTCCCTTCGCGAGGGAAGAGGTCCAGGTAGAAGGCGCCGAGCGGCTCGCGCGAGTGCGCATCCTCCACCACGTAAAGGCGGAGATCCTCGACCCAAGGGCGCGTGGGAGCGATGGGATGGAATCGCAAGCCAAAGAGGTGCTCATAGACCAGGAACATGCCCTCAAGCACGCGATCCAGCACGAAGAAATTGCGCAGTTCCGAGGCATCCACACCGTAGGTGGTGGCCAACAAGCGATTCTGGTAATACAAATAATCCCACATCTCGATCGTTGCGTCGGCCGTGTGCGTGTCGGCGGCTTTGAGCGCGGCAAGCACCTCGAGTTCTGCGCGAAACTTGGGTTCCAAGCCCGTGATCAAGTCTTCGACGAAGGCCAGCGCCGCCGCGCCTGTGCCCGCCATCCGGATTTCCGTGCGGTAATCCGCCCAACTCTCGTATCCGAGCAGGCTCGCGATGTGCGCGCGCACCTGGAGCAACTCGGCAAGAATTCCGGAGTTTTCCTCCACGGCCAGGGTGTGGCGCACGGTGGAGACCTCGCGCCGAGTGCGCTCCACGGACACGTTCTCGAGTACGGTGATCACGTCCGGAGTCACGTGCACGCGCACCCGATGACGACCTTCTGCGGTTCGCGAAGACTCCAGAAAAGAGGCTGGAGCCCCGGCGAGCGCCGCAGTGTCGAAGAGCAGCTCGTGCTGATGAGCCGAAACGTTGCCGTCGAACTGGCTCGAGAGTTCTGCAAGGCGGTTCTGCAGGGCCTGTACTTCGGCTCTGGCTTGGGCGGTGAGGGAGAAACCATTGCGTCGATAGTCCCGCATGGTTTCTTCGTAGAGGCGCAGATCTTCGCCGCGCAGCCCGGCACGCTCACCTCGCTGGAACTCGTCATCAAAGGCCGCGCAGAGCGCATGCAAGTCCTCGCGAAAATCCACTCCCACCAGCCACTGCTCCACCTGCAGCACAGCAGCGGCGCAGGCCTCGCGCATCGCCGCATCCGGCTGGGTCTCCTTCATGAGAGACCACCGGTTCAGAGCAGAACTGACTGGATAGATGGCGTCGTCCAATGCGACGTAGATCTTGCGGAATCCTGCGCGTGCGGGATCCTGTGCCGCGATGCTCGCCAGCGCGGCCTCGCCAGCAGCAAGCACCTTGGTGGCTTGCTCATGCACCTCTGCGGGTGTTTGCTCGAACCAAGGAAGGATTAATTCAACACTCTTGGCCTTGGCGGCCGGCGCGAAGGACTCCAGGGTGCGCTCCGCGCGCGGAGCCGAGCCAAAACCCGGCAGGGCGCCGGGGGTGGACGGCTGCGCGATGAGCGAACTGGAAGGATCTTGCGGCTCTTGCGCCGAGGACGACTTCGGCCAAGCCGCGTCGCCTAGGTCGGGAATGGCCCCGCATGCCGAGATCAGGAGGAAGCAGAGGGCGGGAGCGCGGCGCATCGGCGAACCAGATTAGCGCTCTGCACTCGACTCAGGAAACAGGTAGAGATCTACGCGTTCCGCATTCCCGAAGGGGTACTCGCGCCGCTGCGGCTCACCGCGCTGAGCAATGACGGAGCGCAGGGATTCCTCCCATGCGGCGGCAGGAAACGGATTCAGAGTGTCGTTGTCGTCGGTGTAGGTGAAAAGCAGCAGACGGCCTTGGAGTGGCGCAGCAGCATTCCAATGCATGTCCACGTCCGGCGGAAGCGCATGAGCCAACATCCAGCGCAGTCGCGCTCCGGAGCCACCTAGGTTAAACCAATCTGGGCTGCCGTCCGCAGCGGAGTTGGTGAAACCCAAGAGATGGTCGCTGGCGCGCGCCTCATGGACGAGCGCGTCCACAAACTCTTCACAACGACGATCGGCCAAGATTTTGTAGGGATGACTCCAATCCTCCACCATTCCGCCGATCGGCATGGCCGCCAAGGCGAGACACGCAATCTGAGGACCGCGTCGAGCAGCGCCGCAGCGGACGAGCAGTATGGACAGCCCGCATCCGGCGAGTAAACAGAACGCAGGTGCCATGAAGATGGAGACTCGGACGCTTCCACCGTAGGGATACTTTCCCAGCAGTGCCGCACCGAAGTTGAACGCCAGAGGCAAGAGCAGGATGCCCAGGGTCCAAGCGCGTGCGCGCGGGCGCCAGAATCCCACGCCGGACACGATGAGGAGCAAGGTCAAACTGCTGCCGAAATCACGGCCGCCGCTCGGATAAGCGCTCATGTAACCCGCGTGACTCTTCAGCAGCCACCAAGGCCATTCCCAAGGGCGCGCAAGCGGAGGAAAAGCCGGGGTCCACATGGCCATCTCGTTGAGCCATGAAGCGGCTGCCGCGTGGGGCGCGGCGAATTGCGTGAGCATCCATGCCGCGCTCGCTCCCCAGAGCAAGCCAATCGTGGCAAGCACCGCGAGTGCGGGACGCTCTCGTCGGCGCATGGCGCGCCCACCCAGCATCGCGAGCGCCGCCGCGGCCACAAAGAGGGAAGGATAGGAAAACCAAACTCCCGCCCAGCATGCGAGTCCGAATGTCCACCAGTCCTGCGCCTTGCGCGTGGGTTCGGCCGCACGCAGTGCAGCTCCCAGAATGAGCAGAGCAAGCAACAAGTCGAAGGCGTAGGGTTTCAACTCCGCGCCATGGCGCATGGGATAGTAGGAGGCGGCGAAGATCGCAAAGCCGAGCAGTCCGCCGACGCCCGGAGCCAGTCGGAAGCAGAGTCGGAACATCAGTACCGCCGAGGCACAGCCCGCAAGGAACGCCGGCAGCCGGAGCGCCCAGGCGTGCGGCCCAAATCCTTCCCGCATCGCATCCACCAACCAAAGCCAGCCGAGCGGAGCAATTTGTCCATACTCCAGCGGCCGGAACAAGCCCGCGGCATCGCGCGCGTCCAAATTCAGGGCCACGAAGGCTTCATCGCCCCAGAGCGGAAAGTCGAGCGCGTAGCGCACCGCTCTCCACGCCAGATGCAGCGCGAGCAACGCCAAACCCCAACGCCGCGCGCGAGCCAAATCCACGCGGGGATGCTAGCCTTGCGCCGATGCCCGAGGCCGAGTTCGTGCCGTTTACCGATCCTTACGATCCGGGCGTGCCTCCGCTCGAGGCTGCGCGCCGTTTCTACGCCGTGATGAGCCGGCGGCGCAGTGTGCGCGCTTTCTCTGACCGGCCGGTGCCGCTCGCCGTAGTGGAAGAACTTGTGCGTTGCGCCGCAACCGCGCCGTCTGGCGCCAATCTGCAGCCCTGGCGCTTCGTGGCGGTCGGTGACCCGGCGCTCAAGCGCCGCATCCGCGAGGCGGCGGAAGCCGAGGAGCGCGAGTTTTATGCGCGTCGCGCAACGCCGGAGTGGCTTGCTGCCTTGGCGCCGTTGGGCACGGATGAGGTGAAGGAATATCTGGAGATCGCGCCGTGGCTGATCGTCGTGTTTCGCATGACCCACACGGACGACGGCCAACTCGCCTACTACTCTGAAGAGTCCGTCGGCCTCGCCACGGGCATTCTGCTCGCCGCGGCTCAGCACGCGGGTCTCGCCACCCTCACTCACACGCCGAGCCCGATGAAGTTCTTGGCCGAGTTGCTCGGCCGCCCCGCTCACGAGCGCGCAACCATGCTCGTGCCGCTCGGGTATCCGGCGGAGGCCTGCGTCGTGCCCAAGCACGCCTTCTTCCGCCGTCCACTCGCGCAGACTTTGATCGTCCATAACACTCCATGAAATTCTTCCTGCTTCTCGCTCTCCTGCTTCTGCCCGCATCGCAAGAGCCTGCCACGCCGCGCACTTGGCGGATCCTCGTCACCAACGACGACGGCATTGACTCCCCGCAGTTGGCCGCGCTCGTGAGCGCGCTCGACGAACTCGGCGAGGTCGTGGTGAGCGCGCCGGCACGCAACCGTTCGGGCAGTAGTCGCTCCACGGAAATGTTCTCCGGCCCGCTCGCGCTTGCGCGCGTGGAGCTCGCGGGGGCAGACGAAGCGTGGTCACTCGACGGCACACCCGCTGACGCATGCGCCTTCGGCGTGGTGCAACTCGCCGGCGAACGCGGATTCGATCTCGTGGTCTCCGGCATCAACGCCGGCAGCAACGTCGGCGAATTCGCCTACATCTCCGGCACCATCGGTGCGGCGCTTGAAGGCGCCTCGCATGGAGTGCCGGGCATTGCCGTCTCCATGGATCAGCGCGCCGATCTGCCGCTCTCTGCACGCTACGCGGCTGACTTCGCCCGCGCGCTGCTGGAGCACGGCGCAAATCCGGAGGTGGTCTATACCATCAACATTCCGCGCGCGGCGGCCGCCGGAGAACATGGCGCGAGCGCGACGTCGATTGGCCCCGCACCCGCGCGCATCACCGGCTTCGAGATCGCCGCAGATGGCACGACCGCGCGCGCGCGGATCGGCGTTCCGAGCAGCGCGCCTTCCGCGGGCAGCGACACCGCGGAATTCGGCGCAGGCCGCATCACGGTCACGGCGCTGCGGCGCGACTGGAGCGACCCCGCCGCGGCCGCAGCACTCGCGGCGTGGATGCCGCAGCCGCGCTGAATCGCTAGCGCGTGTGAGTCAGCAGATACTCCACGCGCTCGGCTCCCTGCCAAGCCGAAGTCAAGGACCAGGGAGCAGTCCTTTGGATCTCCGCATAGAGTTCGCGCGCGGCCAGCAGGTGCTGCCGCGCTTCTGCCATCAGGCCAGCCTCCCAGGCGCGCTCGCCGCGCATTCCGAACACGACGGCGAGTCCGAGTTGCGCCGCCAACGAATGCGGATGGTCGGCGAGTACGGCGTCATAGATCCGTTCCGCCTCCGCCAGGTCGCCGCGTACGGTGAGTGCGTGACCCAGCGCGCTGCGCAGTTGCTCGTCCGAACTCCGTAACACGTAGGGCTGATGCAGCGTGCGCGCGATTCCACGACGCAGCACCTCCATCGCTGAGTTGGCTCCGCGCAGTCGCTCCGTGCTGCCTTCTGCGTGAGATTGCGCGGACTCCAACAGAGTCCGCGCACGCCCCGCCCACGGCAAGGCCAGCACAGGTTCGCTCTCGATCGCCCACGCGAACAACGCTTCGTCGTTTCGCCAATGCGACAAGGCGGACATGCTCTGCGCCGCTGCCAGCCCAATCAGGCCGACGCTGGCACCGAGCAGCAGAGGGCCCGCGTTCCGCAAGAGCGGGACGCTGAGGAGTCCCGCGCCAACCAGCGACAGGTGAAGAAAGCGATCCGAGATCGGCGGGCGGGCCAAGTCTCCGCTGAGCAAGGAGGGCATGACTCCAATCACCGCGAGCATCAAGCCCAGCGTCGCAATACCCACGCGGCGGCGTCGGGCGGCGACGAGCATCGCGACCGCAGCAACGCTGACTACGGCCAAGAGAAAGGCGAGTCTCCATCCGCTGCCCGTCTCGACTGCGTTGGGGAATGGCGGACCGCGCAAGGGGGTCAAGACG
>CAZCXL010000134.1:0-7053 GCA_964502625.1 uncultured Planctomycetales bacterium
CCGCCGCTCTGCTTCCGCACCGAGGACGGCCTCTACGTCCGATTCCCAGGCGGCAAGCTCCTCCTGGGATGGATTAGCGACCTCCGCTACAGCCTTGCCGACTACCCGCTGACGACGCTGCCCGCCGCAAGCGCCCGCTGCAGAAACACCCGCAGTCGTACCGGCAGCACCGCCGATGCCGCTGGCTGAGCAACTCGCCGATTTCGAGCGCATGCATCAAGCCTGGCTCGTAGATCAAGAGGCCAAGAAAAAGAACAAGAGTCGCGAGAAGGAAGATCCCAACGCGCCGGCAGCCGGCCAGCAGGCAGCGCCGCCCAAGCCCAAGTGGCCCGTGCCGGATGACGACGTGCCCGTCAGCATGGCCGACATGACGCTGCGCCTGGAGTCCATCGGCCAACTCGGGACACCGGAAGCGGCACAGGCACTGGCTGCGCTGGTGCCCACGCTCGATCGTCCGCTGCGCGCTTCCGCAGTGCGCGGGGTCGGTTTCGGGCGCTCCGTAACGGCGCGCGCACTGTTGCAAAATTTGTCAGAAGACAAGAACGCGGACGTGCGCCGCCAAGCGGTCCGCGAATTGGCGGATGGAAGTCCAGAGGAGCAACTCTGGCTACGCGACAAGCGGCTCAAGAAGGAGAAGGAAGAAGCAAACCGCGCTGAGATGCTGCACCTCTTGCTCGAGCGCGACGTCGATGGCCTCGAGAATGCGGTGATCGCCGCGGCCAAAGAGAAGGACAAACTGCTGGTGGGCGTCGGAATCTACGGCCTGGGGCGGCTCAATCTGGAGAAGCAGCGCAAACTCGTCGAGAGCCACCTGGGCGACGCAGACGTGGTTGTGCGCGAAAAATGTTTCGCAACTCTCGCCGACTTCGGCGGCCCCGGCTCTTGGAAGAATCTGCTCGAAGCCTATGCCGACGCGCGCAATCTTCCGCTGCGGCCGAAGATTCAGATCCAGTTGCGCCGCGCCAAGACCAAGGAAGAAATTGGAGTCCTGGTGAAGGATGGCCTCAACCACCGCGACGAAGAGATCGTCGCAGCCGCAATTGACGCGATCGCCTATGCCGCGGAGCGGGAGCCGGAGTTGTGCGGTCCGTTGCTGATCAAGATGCTCGGGCATTCAAACTCCGCGATCCGCACCAGCGCGATCGAAGGCATCGTGCGCGCCCACCCGGAAGGCGCAATCCGCGAACTCATCCGCCGACTCGACCACGAAGATTTTAAAACTCGCACGGACGCAACCTGGGCGCTCGCTCAACTCGGCGATCTGCCGCCGGAGGCCGAAGCCAAATTCATCACCATGACCAACGATGAGCGTCCGTCCGTGCGCCTGCACGCGACCGACGCGCTCAAGTGGTATCCAAAATCTGAGCCTGCTTTCAAAGCCTTGCTCGCCCGCTTCGAGGACGACCTGTGGTCCATCCGCTCCGCCGCCGTCGCCACCGCCCTGGTCTTCCGCCGCGTGGAAACCTTGCAGCCGCTAGTCCGCCTGGTGGAGACCGAGCGCGGCCGGGTGCGCGACGACGCGGTGCGCGCGCTGGAGGTGCTCACCGGCGAGGAGTTCGGTCCGCTGATCGCCAACTGGAAGAAGTGGCTCAACGATCTGCCGGCGGGCTACCAACTGCCGACCGCGGAGGAAGCCGTGACCATGATCGCGAAGCGGAAGGAGCGGCGCGAAGCAGGCAAGGACGTGACGGCCGCCGAGAAGGTCGAATACCACGGTATCGCGGTGCCGCGTGGCGGGGTGGTGTTCATCCTCGACATCAGTGGCTCGATGGAGTTGAACCGCATCTCCAAGGCGCAGAATTTCTTCGAGTACTTCGCAGAAGCGCTGGTGGAGACTGTGCAACGCCTCGATCACGACACGGACTTCAACGTGGTGGTGTTCTCCGACCGCGTGCGCGTGTGGAAGGACAAGCTCGTGCCGGGCGACGCGCAGAACATCGCGGACGCGATCGCGTTCATTCGCAGCACGCGACCGGGCGGCCCCACCAACATCTACGAAGCGCTGCTCGGAGCCTTCGAGTTCCTGGAGACCCAGACGATCTTCTTGATGACGGACGGTGAACCCACGGTCGGCCCGGTCACCGAAACTGACGCGATCATCGCCGAGATCACGCACGTCAACCGCGACCGCCGCATCGTGATTAACACGATAGCCGCGGGCCAGGCCGCGAAAGAGTTCTTGGAGGAACTGGCCGCCGCGAACGGCGGGCAGGCGGTGGATCTCACTCACTTGGGAGTGAATGGCAAGGGCGGAAAATAGATTCCGCTAGAGCGGATCGACCGTGACGTGCTCGCGCTGGCAGAGGTCTTCCAGCGCGGCCTGCAGCGCGAAAGGATCGCCCAGTGGGGCTTTCACCAGCACTTGCCGACGCCAGCGCCCGCGCAGACGTTCGATGGCGTGCGGCGCCGGCCCTAGGATTTCGATGCCGCGCACACCCCGCGCCGCAGCGCGCAACAGTTCTGCGGCATCTTCCGCCAGACGATCCGCGCGATCCGCGCGCGCGCCCTCGCAAGTGATGCGCACCGTCCGCCCGCACGGCGGATAGCCGAAAGCGCTGCGTTCTTCGAGTTCGCGGGCGGCGAAACCGCGGAAGTCGTGCTTGACGGCGGCGCGAATCGCCGGATGGTCCGGCAGCCAGGTTTGCACGACAACGCGGCCGCCTTTCGCGCTGCGGCCGGCGCGGCCCGCCACTTGCGCGATGAGATCAAAGCAGCGCTCGCTGGAGCGAAAGTCCGGATGATGGAGCGCAGTGTCCGCGTTGAGTACGCCGACCACGGTCACGTCGGGAAAATCCAAACCCTTGGCCACCATCTGCGTGCCGAGCAGAATGTCGTGCTCGCCGGCCGCGAAGGACCGATAGAGCTCCTCATAGTCCTCGCGGCGCACCATCGTGTCGCGGTCCATGCGCGCGATGCGCGCCGCGGGGAACATGTGTTTTAAAGTGTCTTCCGCGCGTTCGGTGCCGACGCCCACCATGGTGAGCGGCCCTTTGCATTCGCCGCACTGCGTCGGCGGCGGCATCTCGGCGAGGCATGCGTGGCACATCGCCTTCTTGCGCCAGCGATGGAAGGTGAGCGCCACGCTGCAGCGGGGACACTTGGCGCTGCCACCGCAGGCGGGACAATGCCAAGCGGGAGCGAAGCCACGTTGGTTCAGGAACAGAATCGCGCGTTCCCCGCGCCGTAGCGCCGTGGCGAGCGCCTCTTCGAGCGGACGCGAGACCACGAGCCAGTGATTCTTCTCGGGCCGCTCGTGGCGCATGTCCACCACCATCACCGGCGGCAGACTGCCGCCCGCGACGCGCTCACGCAGTTCGAGCAAGGTGATCTCGCCGACGAGCGCGGCCTGCCAGGCCTCGAGCGAAGGAGTGGCTGAGCCCAGCACGCAGACCGCGCCTTCCAGTCTCGCGCGCTCGCGCGCAACCTCGCGCGCGTGATAGCGCGGCACCGATTCTTGCTTGAAGGAACTCTCGTGCTCCTCATCCACGATGATCAAGCCCAAGCGCGGCACGGGCGCGAACAGAGCCGAGCGCGCCCCCACCACCACACGCACACGTCCCGCGCGCAAGGCCTGCCACTGATCGTGCCGTTCCGCATCCGTCAAGCCGCTGTGCAGCACCGCCACTTCGCTGCAGCGGCCGCGGAAGCGCGCCACGGTCTGCGGAGTCAGGGCAATTTCCGGCACGAGCACGATCGCGCCGCGTCCTTGCTCGAGACAGCGATCGAGCGCGTTCAGGTAGACCTCGGTCTTGCCGGAGCCGGTGATTCCAAACAGCAAGAAATCTCGCGCCACGCCGGCGTCCAGGCCCGCGCGCAAGGCCGCAACGGCGGCCGCTTGCTCTGGATTCAAGTCATGGGCGGGAATCGGTTGCGCTGGAGCACCGGCAAACGGATCTAACACTTCCACGCGACTGCCGAAGCGCGCCAAACCGCGCCGCGCGAGTGACTCCAACGGCGAGCGCGAGAGTCTGGTGCGGTTCATGAACTCCCGCATCTCCACCGCGCCGCCCGCGCGGCGCAACCAGGCAAGCGCGCGCGCCTGCTTGGGCTGCTTCGCTTCGAGTTCGATCTCTTCCTCCGTGCTCGGCTCGCGCGCGAGCTCCACGGTGGGAATGGTGCGCCGCGCGCGCCCGCTGCGCAGCGCGGCGGGCAACATGGCGGCAAGGGCCTGGCCCCAGGAGCACCAACAACTGTCGGAGATGCGGCGTGCCAGCCGCAACAGCGCGGGAGTCAGGAGCGGCTCGTCGTCGAGCAACTCGCGCGCCTCGCGCATCTTGGCTGCGGGCACTCCTTGCGGGGGTTGATCGTCCAGCCCGACCACCACCGCCAATATTTCGCGCGAACCGAAGGGAACCCGAATGCGGCAGCCGGCTTGCACTCTCCTGGCCCAAGCCTGCGGCAAGCGATACGAGAACTCACGACGCACGGACGCATCGACTGCCACGCGCGCATAGAGCGCGCGCTCTTGCGTGACGGGCGCAGGCGGCTCGTCGTACGACGCGAACAACGGTCCGGGCATTGCGGGCCGATTGTAGGCTGGGCGCCCTTGCCCCCCGGCGACCCTCGCACTCCTGTCACGATCCTCACCGGCTGGCTCGGCGCGGGGAAGACGACGCTGCTGAACCGAATCCTGCGCGAGCCGAGCGGAGCACGCTGGGCGGTGCTGGTGAATGAGTTCGGCGAGATCAGTGTGGATCACCGCCTGGTGCTGCGCAGCGATGAGCGCACCGTGGAACTCTCCAACGGCTGCGTCTGTTGCACGGTGCGCGGCGACCTGGTGGAAGCCTTGACGCGCTTGCGGCGCCGCCGCCCGCCGTGGTTCCGCCGCCCGCGCTTCGACCGCGTGCTGATCGAGACCACGGGTTTGGCCGAGCCGGGCCCCCTCTTGCGCACCTTCCTGGTGGAGGCGAGCGTGGCCGCCTCTTACGTGGTGGACTCCGTGGTGACGGTGGTGGATGCCGTGCACGGGCGCACTGCGCTCTTGGAGCACGCAGCCCAGGAGCAGGCAGCGCTGGCTGACTTGCTGGTGTTGAACAAGTCTGATTTGGTGGACGGCACGCAGAGTGCCGCGTTACGCAAGGACCTCGCGCGCCTCAATCCTGCCGCGCCCGTGCTCGAAGCCGTGCGCGGACAAATCCCGCTCGAAGTTCTGCTGGCTCCGGGCTCACGCCGCGGGGTGAGTGAACTGCCGGCGGAACACGAGCACGAACACTTTCATGGCATTGGCTCAGTGGCGCTGCGTAGTGAGCGGCCGCTGGATGAACTCAAGGCGCGGCTCTGGCTGGACGGAGCCGTGCGCCTACTTGGCCCACGCCTCATCCGCTTCAAAGGCTTTCTGCATCTCGCAGACCGGCCGTATCGGTGCGTGCTGCAAGGCGTCTACGACCTCTACACAGTGGAAGCGGGGCTGCCCTGGGAAGAGGGCGAACCCCGCGTGAGCGAGATCGTGTTCATCGGCCGCGAGTTGGATCGCGAATTCCTGCGCCGCGGGTTGGAGGCTGCCGTGGCAGGATGAAGCCGGTGCGCTACTGCTTCTCTTCGCAGCTCTCGCAAGCCTGGTTCGCAGCGCATTCGTCGCAGATCGCCTGACCGCATTCTTCACAGCGGTGCGGGCGATTTCCGATCGCGACAACACAGGAGGAGTTCAGAGAGCCCAGTGCGACCAGAGTCAGGAGAGTGAGGAGTTTTTTCATGGAGGTTGGACGAGGTCCCGATGGGACCCCCAGCATCCGCATGAAAGAACCCCGCGTGAGAGAATTTCTTCTCTTACGCGGGGCGTGGCCAGCCCAAGAGGGCCGTCGGAGCGCTCAGCGCGCTACTTCTTCTTGCACTCTTCGCATTCCTTGCCGAGGGCGGCTGCATCTTTGCAGCACTGAGCCATCGCCTTGGAATCTGTGCAGGCGGTTTGGCAATCACCCATGGCCTCGCAGCACTCTTGGCCTTTGGCGTCGGCATCGGCGCAGCAATCTTTCTGGGCCTTGGGGGTGTAGTTGGCACAAGCGCCGAGCAGGGCGATGGTGATGACGAGCAGTAGGTTTTTCATGGCGGTTCTCCTGTGTGGCCGGGATTAGCCCGGGTTGGGTAGAGATTGTAGCACCTGGAGCAAAGAGGCTTCCAGATGCTCGCGCTGCCAATCGTTGAGTCGCACGACCTGCGTCAGAGCCTGCGCATCGCGCGGCAGCGCGCGGGCGATTTCCTCCACCTCGCGCCGGTGGATGAGGCGCTCGCTGGGAAGATCGAGTTCTTGAGCGCGCTGCGTGCGCCAGCGCCGCAGGGCTTCCAAATTCTCGCGCTCAATTTGTCGTTTCTGGCGGTCTGCGGCGGAAAGACGCGGAGCCGTCTGGATTTCCACTCGACGCCCTTGCGCGGAGGCCAAGGCCTCCAGCAACGCCGGGCCCAGCCGACGCGCACCGTTCCAACCCAGTCCGGGCATGGTTGCGAGCGCCCGTAGATCGACCGGCGGGTCGTAGGCCATGGCCACCAGAGCTTCGTTGGAGAGCACGCGGAAAACCGGCACGTCGCGAGATTCGCCGACGCTCTCGCGCCAGTTGAAGAGGGCTTCCAGCCGCGCCATTCCCTCCGGATCGAGCCCGCGCGCGCCTTTGAGCTTGCGCCAGCGATCCGGATCGGGCGGACGCGGCTGCAGGATCTGGGTCTGCAGGCGCGCGAATTCATGTCCCGCATGCGCCGCGACTCCGGCGGCGGCGAGTTTGCTCGACAAACGTTCACGCAGTTCAGGCAAATAGTGCACGTCGACTCGTGCATAGGCCAATTGACTCTCGGTCAAGGGCCGCTTGCCCCAATCGGAGCGCTGCTCCTTCTTCGAGAGGTCAAGGCCGTAGAATTCTTTCAACAATGCTGCGAGGCCGGTCTGCTTGTGCCGCAGCAAGGTCATGGCCACTTGAGTGTCGAACAATCCGCGCAATTCAATTCCCAATTCTTTGCGCAGCAGCATGAGGTCGTATTCCGCAGCGTGAAAAATTTTCGCAACGGATGGGTCTGCGAAGAGCGGAGCCAGACGCCGCAACTCTTCGCCGAGTGCAATCGGATCCA
>CAZCXL010000135.1:0-7014 GCA_964502625.1 uncultured Planctomycetales bacterium
GTAAGTGCCGTCATCGTTGATTTTTATTATCCTGTGGATTATCGGCGCGTTTCCCCCAGAAACAGAATACACGATCACGTCTCCGACTTGGTAGATTTCCACTCCCCTTATCACCGGCATGTCGCCCACGGAGACACCGCCTTTGAAGCATGGTCTGCGCTCGCGCTCGGCGTCCTGGGATTCTTGAGCGCAGAGCAAGGCAACGATGTGCCGGCGGCCATCCCCACCGCTCTGCTCACTGAATTCCGCGCGGCACGCGCGCCCGATCTTCTCGGCGCCTGCGCCATCGGACTCGGCTTGCTGAAGTACGGCCCCGCGATCGCACCTCTCGCAGTTCAAATGGATCGCGTCCAGGAACCCGAGTTCCTCGGCTACGGCGCAGTCGCTCTCGGATTGCTCGGCGCCCATACGGAATCGCCTCGGCTGTTCGCGCTGTTGGAGGAGCATCGTCGCGATCCGGAGCTCCTGCGCCAGGCCGCCATCGGGCTCGGCCTGCTTGGCGATCCCGCGGTCCGCGACAGTCTGCATGAGATGCTCGCACCGAGCGACGGACAACGTGCGAGTCTTTCCGTACTCGCCGCCAGCGCCACCGCGATTGGCTTCGTGGGTGACGCGCGCTCGGTTCCACCGCTGATCGAGATCCTGGACAACCAACAGCGCCCCGCCCTGGCCCGCTCCTTTGCGGCCGTCGCACTCGGCCTGCTCGCCGACAAAGAATGGTTGCCCTGGAACGCTCCCTTGAGCGCGGATCTCAACTACCGCGCCGCAGTGTCCACCCTGATCGAGAAAAGCGTCGCGAACGGGATTCTGGACATCCTCTAGTCGACTCCCCCGCCTCGGGCCCCCCGAGGAGGGCCTCCAGGGGGTGTTCCACCCAGGGAACACCTCCGCCCTTCCCTCCCGCCTTCATTTCAGGCACAATCTTTGCTGAAGACCCACCAGGGACTTCTCCCGCTTCACATCATGAAACGCCTCACCACGCTCCTCGTCCTCGTGGCAAGCCTTGGCCTCACCGCCGAGATTTCCGCGCACGGCGGCACCTACAAGGGTCCTGGCGACACCGTGCCCCCGGGCGGCGGCGGCGCATCCACGCCCACTCCGCCTTCCACGCCGAGTACGCCCAGCACGCCCAGCACGCCCTCGACTCCGAGCACGCCGGGCACTCCCGCCACTCCGACCACGCCGGGAACGCCGGGCAGCCCGTCGCCGGGCGGTGCCACTCCGACTACGGGGGGAGCACAAGCGGACAGCACGGACCTCTCGAAGTGGCAGTTCTGGTGGGAGTTCAACAAGGATCGTTTCCTGAACCTGCGCGCGAAAGTGCACAGCGGCGGGACAGAGACGGACACCGGCTCGGTGCTCACCGGCCTCGGCGGCGGCGCGGCGCAGGCCAACACCTTCGCCCCCACGGACCAACAAATCCGCACGCAAATCATTCCCGCTCTGCTCGAAGCCGTGCAAGGCGAGAACGACCAAGACATCCTCACCGGCGTGATGATTGCGCTCGCAAAGATCGGCCGCGATGAGAGCGGTGCGGCACGCACGCTCTTCCAATCTCACTTGAACGCCTCGGTACAGGAAGTCAGCGAAACTTCGGCCATCTCCTACGGAATCCTCAAGGATTTCGAATCCGTGGACAAGGTGCTCCTGCCCTTGCTGAAGGACACCGCAGACGGCCGCAAGATGAGCGGCAAAGGGGAAGTCCCGCTGCGCAGCCGCGCCTTCGCGGCCTACAGCATCGGCCTGGTCGGCTCCTACAGCAATGACGCCAGCGTCAAGCAGAAGGCCGCCACTTACCTGATCGAGTTGCTCGTCACCGACAAATCCGCGATCCAAGACCTTCGGGTTGCGGCGGCGATCGGCATCGGCCTGCTCGACGTGAAGGAAGCTTCCGACATCGTGGACACGGTCACGCGCCTGTCCGAGATCCTCGCGGCCAACAAGGACGACGACATCGTGCTCGCGCACCTGCCGAACTCCATGGCGAAGCTCCTGCGCGGCCTTCCGGCCGATGACCTGGCGCTGCGCAACAAGGTGCTCGACCAGATCATCGAACTGGTGGATGCGCGCTCCAAGGCCGGCAACTACACCAAGCAAAGCGCGGTGATGGCGCTCGGCCTCCTGGCCCGCCCCGGGGATGCGCGCAGCAAGCAGATCTTCGAGGTGCTGGAGTTCCAAGCCGATAAGGCCAAGGATCAACAAGCCAAGAACTTCTCGGCGATCGCGATGGCCTATCTCGGATCGGCCGACCCGGACTTCGACAGCGCCGCGAACCGCGCGCCGGTGACCAAGTTCCTGCTCGACAAGATGAAGAAGAGCAACTCGGCCTACGAGCAATGGTGTGGTCTGGCACTCGGCGTCATGGCCTTCCAACTCGGCGAGAAGCAACGCGAAATCTCGCCGATCGTCGCGGAGGAAATCCTCAAGAAATTCGAGGAGTCCAAGTCGCCGGATGATCTCTCTGCCTACGTGCTCGCTCTGGGCTTGATGAACCACCAGGGCTCCAAAGACACGATCCGCGTGGCCATGGACAAGTACAAGACCTCCGAGTTCCGCGGCTACGGAGCGATCGCCCTCGGATTGCTCGGTGCCAAGGAGCACCGTGACTATCTGGCGCAAATGATCGAAGACCAGAAACGCGATCCGGATCTCCTCAAACAGGCTGCGATCGGTCTCGGCCTCATGCGGGACCGCATGGTCCTGGACCAGCTCATGGAGTTCCTGAATCCGAAGGACGGCCGCCCCTCGCTCGCCGTACTGGCCGCCACCGCGACCGCCATCGGCTTCATCGGCGATTCGCGCTCGGTGGAACCGCTCATCAACACCTTGAAGAACAAGAAACTCACGCCTCTCGGCCGCGCCTTCGCGGCGCTGGCCGTGGGCATGGTGGGCGACAAGGAAATGCTTCCCTGGAACTCGCGCATTGGGGAGGACATGAACTACCGCGCGTCGGTCTCGACTCTGGTCGAGAAGACCGTCTCGAACGGCATCCTGGACATCCTCTAAGGATTCCGAGACCAGCCCTCACCGGGGCGGGAGCGTCTGCTCCCGCCCCGATTTTTTTTCTAGACGCAGACTTCAGCGTCGCATTCACGGACGCTCATGAAGGCTGCCAGAACCGGTACGGCGTGGAGGCTTGCGATGTGCTCTGCATTCAGGCAAACGTGCCGACCGTGTCGGACTCGAACCTTCAGACGCGCGGTTCGTCATCCTCGAAGGAAAATTCGGCGGTGAGTTCGGCCGAGGTCACGCGGAGTTCGCGTCCACGCTCGTCCCGAATCAGCCAACGCCCGCCCTCGTCTTCGAGCGCGAGCAGTCGGCAGCCGCCGCGGCGCGGCGAATACAGCCGGTCGCCGGGGCAGAGCCAGGGTAGATCTTCGCCACGCAATGCCGGCGAATCACCGTCCAGGTCGTCGGGATGTGCGTCGCCCCAAATTCCGAATACGTCTTCGGGCCGCTCGCGCAACGTTCCTTCCCGCTCCGGCGCGATGCGCGCACCGGGGGCCAACACTTCCGGCTTCGGTTCCGGTTTCGGTGTGGGTTCCGGTATCCGCGCCGATTCAGGCGCAGGCTTGGGCACTACCACCGCGGGCGCGCTCGGTCGAGGGGGGGGGAGAATGACGACGGGAGGCGGCACCGGCAGAGCCTGCGGCGCCGGCTCTGCTTCCGGCAACTCCTCGGCCTCGACAGGGTCCGGCAAAGACTGTCCCGCAAGCCGCAGCGCGAGATCATCCGCAACGTCTTGCAGAGACACGCCGCGTTCGAACGACACTTCGAGCCAGGGACCACTCACCTTGTCTCCGCCCCCCAGCAAGGCCCGGTGCGGAATGGGAAGGTCAGGCGGCCAACATGCGAGCACCGCGGGAGATCCGGCTTGCCCCGCCTGGGTCCACTCGAGGAGCACAGAGTGATCGCCGTCCTTCAAGACCTGCTCCGCGAAATTCTCGAGCAAGCCGGGCGCTAACTCCCGGCGGAGCGAGCGGCCGTCGGCCCGGGTGAGGAACAGGCGTCCAGAAGGACGTTTGGCGCGGAACCAGCCCATGGCCCTGTGGATGATGTCAGCGCGCACGGCGCACCGCGAGTGTCGCAAGCGCGCCGAGCAGCAGAAGAATCAAGATCGGCAGCCAGAAGCGCGCCTCTTGATGGCGTCGCGCGTTTTGGCGCTCGCCCACGCGCTCGGCGAGCCAGGATCGCGCGGCCCGCACGCCCTGAACCTCGGCCTCGGGTCTCGAGCCTTGGCCCACCTGGCGGGCCAGCCATGCGTCCGCGAGCCCAAGACCTTCCTCCCAGCGCGCGGGATTCCCTGTCGCGAGTTGGACTTGGTAGCGCTCTCCATCTGGATCTCCGGGAGCGAGCTTTGCTAACGCCGCTGCCGCAGCCCAAGCTTCGGTCTCGGCACCCGCCCACTGATAGACGAAGAGGCGCTCTCGCCAGTCGTCTTCGCGCGGAGCCGAAAGCGCATCCCCCGCCACACGTTCGCTGTGCCATGCGGCCAGCGCGCGCGCGTCTTCGGGCCATTGCGGGTGAGCACAGCAGAGAAGTGCCATGCAGATCATCAGGGCTCCTGGCGCATCCAGGAGCGCGCCTGCAGCAGGCTCAGCGAGTTGCGGTCATCGCGAAAAGGCTCAGACCTGGGCACGTCGGCGGCATCGACGGTTTGGCCGGGCAAGAGGGCAGCACCCAGAGTCAGCGGCCAGCCGGCCGGCAAAGACTGCGCAAGAATCAGGCTGTCGGTCAACGCCTGTTCCTTTCGCGCAAACAAGACCCAGTTGCGGCTGCGTGGCACGCGATGCAAACGCAGGTGTTCGCCGAAGCCTGCGCGCGCGCTCGCCACCAACCGCGCCAACAAACCTTGGGGATCTTCCGGCTGTTCTCGTGTGCCGACGTTCACCGCCAGCACGCCGCCGCTGCGCAGATGGGACGCCATCTCCGCGAAGAACTCCGCCGTGGCCAAGTGGGGAGGGATTTCGAACTGGCGCGCATAGGCATCGAGCAGCAGGAAATCCAGGTCTTGCGGCGCCGCGCGCAAGAGGCTGCGCGCATCCGCGCCGGCGATCACACGCACCGCCGAATCCGCGGAGGAGGAGAGCGGCATCCATTGCGTAGCCAGAGCGGCCACGGAGGGATCGAGTTCCACACCGACTGCGGTGAAGGGCCGCTCACGCAAGGCCTCACGGATCGGCGGAACGGCGCTTCCTGCACCGAAGCCGAGCACCCAGAAGCGCAGCGGGCGCGGGATTCCGGCCTGCGGACCTGGGAGTCCGGCGTAGAGCGGCGCCAAGGCAAAGAGGTCGTAATACAGGCCACTCCAAGCCGATGGCTCTTTCCCCCACCATGATTGAAAGGAGTCGAGGCCTTCGTTCATCTGCAGCCAACGCTCGCCAGTCTCCGGGAATTCGATCACGCGTGAATGCTGGTAGATCGAATCTTGGGTGGCGAGCACCTGCGCACCGGCGGGAAGGTGGGCCGTGCGCGCGGGATCCTCGCTTCCGGCGCTCAGCAAGCACACGAGCGCCAGCACGGCTGGCGCACCGGCGAGGCGTCCGCGCAGCAGCACGGCGCACGCGAGGAGCATGAGCGCTGCGGTTCCGAGCAGAGTGGCGCGCACGCCGAACACCGGAAGCGCGACGAAGGAAGAACCGAACACGCCGAGCAAGGAACCCAGCGTTCCCGCTGCACCGATCTCACCGGCGGCCAGACCGGCCCCGCGCGCACGCGCGCGGACCTCAATCAGCAAGGGCGAGACCGCAGCCAACAAGAACACGGGCGGCGCGAAGAAGAGCAAGGCGGAAGCGAGTGAGCCCTGCACGAAAGATGCAGCGGCATCGTCCAGGCTCAAACTGTCCGGAAGCATCCAACGGGCGAAACTCGCCAATCCGAGCGCGGCTGCGGCGACGAGTGCGCCGCCGGAGCCCAGCAGAATCGCTGCGCGGCGCGCGGGATTGCTGCTGTGACGGGCCCACCGCCCCCCCACCCAGCCACCCAGTGCCATGGCCAGCAGCACGACGCCGATTTGCTGGCTCCACACCAATGCCGAAGTGCCAAACCAAGGCGCCAGCAAGTGGACGCCAAGAATTTCAACGGTCAGGACCGCAAAGCCCGCGAGCCCGGCAGCGAGCAGCGCGGCCAACGGCGGCTAGCGACCCTCGCCGGCCGCTTCCGGGATGGGTACGTCTACTTGCTGGAGCCAGGCCGGGAAAACCATGCCTGCGTCCAGCGTGCTTGCAAAATTGTCGAGCAAGGTTCCGACGCTCCGCACCGCTTGATAGCGATACACCTCGCCGTTGCGCACGATCTTGATCTCTTGGTCGAGATTCACGATCTCGTCATTGAGGAACAATTTGTAGCGGTACACGAACTCTGATTCGAGCGTGATCGTGTTGGTGGCCTTGTCCACGCTGACCTTGAAGCGGGCCACTTTCCCCGCCGGGACGGCCTCAGGCGGATCGAAGCGTAAGGCTTGCACCCAGAAGTGCCGTCCCAGCTTCTGTTCCGTGAGCGTCACTTCAAAGTTGAGCGGATACGCAGTACGCATCGGCAGTTCCGTGAACCAAGTGAGTGCCGTGAGCGTGTCCGACTTCTTGTCGAAGGGCAGCAACTTGAGGTTGCCCGCATTCAGCGTGGCCGTGGACTCTCCGTCGACCAGAGCGCAACCAGCGAAGGCCATCGGGAAGGCCGCAGCGATGCGGCTGGCCGCGGCGGCACCGAAATCTCCCGTGCCGAGCAGGAACAAGCGGCGGCGATCCATGCGGAAATGGCGCGAGGCCGTTCCGATCGGCGTGAGCACACGAGCCAGACCAGCATCGTGAAAGAGTGATTCCGCGTCCAGTCCAGTCAGGTCCACGGCGAGCAAGATGAATCGGTCCTTCCATTCCTCGGGAAGCGCTTCGATCGTGTCGGTGGCCTTTCCTGCAGCCAGGAGCAAGATGCTGGTGTAGGACTCTTTCTTGGGGTTGTAGGCAGCAGGCAGTCGAACGGCGAAGGTCTGGTCGCCGCTCGAAGATGGCCGCGCGC
>CAZCXL010000136.1:0-7000 GCA_964502625.1 uncultured Planctomycetales bacterium
CCACTGATTCGTTAGCGCCCAGGTCTGACCGCCGTGATGCATTAGCTCCTCCCCATCACCGAACCACCGGCGCGGCTCCCAGTTCCGCCCGTCCGCGATGAACTGACGCTGGACGGCGTCGGCGAAGGCATCGGCCTTCAGCTCCCCCTCCGCATGGATCCACAGATTGGTGGCGCGCCACGGGATCACCGTCTGCACTTCCTCAGGACTGGCTCGGCCGGAGGAAATGAGGAAATGAATCGCGCGCCACACGGCCTGGCGCTTGGCCAGCCCCGCGTGGACGACTCCCCCGCAAGTCACGTCGTACTTGGTGTAGTCACGCTGCGAGCTCGAGCGCTGGGCTTCGCGCTTCTTCTCGCGCAAGCGCACCTGATACTCGGTCGCTTCCGGGAGGGGCAAGAGCTGCTCCAGACTCACCAGATGCGCGCCTTCGACGACTTGTGTCAAGTGACACCCAGTCTTAGGGGATTGCTGATTTCATCAGGAGCGTCGCGAGCAGACCGCCGCCTCCAGGACCAGGCCCATCCTCCCGGCCACTTGCCATTTTGCGCATGGACTGCTAGTTTGCCACTTATGGGTGCACAAATCGGCAAGTCGAACCGGCCGCAGGACTACTTCGCGGCGCATCCGGTGTTCACCCATGCCGAGTACTCGGTAGCCCAGAAGGGTGCGGGACGAAGCGCGCACTCCGTGTACGGCGCTCTGCGGCACGGGGTCGCAACCGGCCGGCTCATCCGGATCCGCCAGGGGGTCTACGCCACGACCCCTCTCGGAGCCGATCCGGCCTCCTTCGGTCCAGATCCCTACCTCCTTGCCACGAAACTCCGCGCCGACGCCGTCGTCGCCTTCCACTCTGCACTCGAGTTCCACGGCAAGGCCTATTCCGTCTGGCATCGTGTGCAGTTCCTGACCGCGGCGCGCCCTCGTCCCTTCGCATGGCGCGGCATCCAGTACGTCGGCGTGCAAGCGCCGCTCGCCGTCCGTGGCCTGCCGGCGTTCGGCGGCGGGATCCTGCTCCGGCCGCACGCGGGCGGCATGGTGCGCGTTGCGAGCCTGGAACGCTGCGTGGTGGATCTGCTCCACTCCCCGGAGCATGGCGGCGGCTGGGAAGAGATCTTCCGCTCGCTGACCATGATCGAATACCTGGATCTGACGCTCGTCATCGGGCTTGCGTTGCAGATGGGCTCGGCCTTGACCGTGGGGCGCGTCGGCTTCCTGCTGGAACGCCAGCGCGAGCCTTGGATGGTGGAGGAGACCCATCTCGCGGGCTTGGAGCAGCACGCACCTTCGCAAGCTACCTACCTGGATCGGCGGCGTGAGCCGGGTCGGCTGATCCCGCGCTGGAATCTCGTGGTTCCGAGGACGTGCTGCAGGAGCGCTGGGGGGAGCCGCAGTGAGGCCTGACACTGGCCAACTTCAGCGAGCCGCCGCCGAACTGGGTTTCCCGGTGGAGCCACTGGAGAAGGTGTTCCGCTTGGTGCAGTTGCTCGACGGCCTGCGCGCGCACCCCTACCTCGCAGACCGCCTCGTGCTGAAAGGCGGGACGGCGCTCAACCTGTTCGTGCTCGACCTTCCGCGACTCTCCGTGGACGTGGATTTGAATTACGTCGGCGCCGTGGATCGCGAGGCGATGATCGCCGAGCGTCCTACTGTGGAGCGCGCCATCCACGCAGTTTGCGGGCGACTCGAGCTTCGCGTTCGCCGTACGCCGAGCGACCACGCGGGAGGCAAGTGGCGTTTGAGCTACGATCGTGTGCAAGGCGGCACCGGATCGCTGGAATTGGATCTGAATTTCTTGATGCGGTCACCGCTGTGGCCGCCCGAGTTGCGTGACTCGCCGGCCGTTCTCGGCGTCGCCGCACGCGGCATCGTGGTCGCAGACCTCCATGAACTGGCCGGAGGGAAACTGGCGGCCCTCTTCGGGCGGACCGCGAGCCGAGACCTCTACGACGCGGCACAGATCCTCGCTCACGGAGCCTTGAATCGTCAGAGAATGCGGCTCGCCTTCGTGCTCTACGGAGCGATGAGCCGCCGGGATTGGCGGACGGTCGCGCTCGAGGAACTCGCGCTCGATCCAAAGGATGCGGCAGCACGTTTGGTGCCGCTGCTGCGCAGTCGAGTGGCGCCAGCGCGAGCAGAACTCGTCGCATGGTGCGCCGACCTCGTCGCACAGTGTCGAGAGCGCCTTGCGATGGTGTTGCCCCTGGAGCCACATGAGATGCAGTTCCTCGACGCCCTCCACGAGCGTGGCGAGATCCAGCCGGAACTGCTTACCACTGATGCCGACTTGCAAGGTCGCATCGCCCAGCACCCGGCCCTGCTTTGGAAGGCCCAGAACGCACGCGACTTCGCGGCGCGGCGACCCACGAAGGGTGATTGAGTGGTGCTTCGCGTGGGATCGACCTACAACGTCACCGCCCCCGACTTCCTGCAAGTCGCGAGGTCCACCGCCTGCACCGTCACGCCGCAGGCGCCGCCGCCGACGGTGAAGGTGAGCGAAGCCGCGCCGGCGGCGTCGGCTTGGAGGATGCGACCGAGCGTCGGCGACGAGATGTCTAGCACCAACCCCACACACGGCGGAATGGTGAGCGTATAGGACCCCGCCGGACCGTACGCGATCGCCACGCCTCGCCCCGGCGTCGCCCCCGCCACCATCAGCGTGATCGTGCCCGGGCACGCGCCCGTCCGCGTCAGGTGCAGCGCCGGATCGCCGCGATCGCGCCGGAAGACGTCGGCCGCGAGGTTGGTGTCCCCCGGCACCAAATTCGTCGCCGTGCTCTCGAAGACCACGTGACGACCATCGCCCGAGATCGCCGGATCCACCGACTGCCGGTCCGCCTAGCCGCCCGCCGTCGCCACGCTCATGCGGCTGGTGACGTCGAGCAGCGTGTCGCGCAGGAAGATATCCTTCACACCATTGCTGTCGCCGGCGACGAGATTCGTCGCGCTGCTCTCGAACGCGACGTAGCGGCCGTCCTCCGAAATCGCGGGCGCGAGCGTGCCGCCGTTGGCCTCGGCGCCGTTGGTGTGGAGGCTCACGCGCTCGGTCACGCCGGCCTGCAGATCGCGCACGAAGACGTCCGACGCGCCGTTGGCGTCGCCGGCGATCAGATCACTCGCCGCGCTGCGGAACGCGATGAAGCGGCCGTCGGCGGAAATGCTGCCGCCTCGTCGCCCTCCGGTAACCCCAAACCTACGGGTGCGTCATTCGGGTGTGCGCAAGAGCCCTCTGCCTCCAGAGGTCAGCCCGTCTTGCCACCTGGTGAGGACGGAGTGCCGCTGCAAGAATCCGGTATCATTCGTGAGACCGCTGGGCGCGCCGCGCCCTTCGGGAATGACGTCCCCGGGATTCCACTGGAAGGGATCCCGCATGAGCTCCCCAGGAGTCCGCAAGGCTTCCTGCATTTTTTAGGGTGCCGCTCGCCGCGCCATAGCCCCGGGAACTCCTCAGACCGTCCAGGTCTTCGTTGATTTCTGGAACTTCACGCTGAACTGGCAGGAGCGGGCGGCGGGCGGCGGCGACGAGGCGCGCCGTGGCGTGGACGCGCGGGAAGAAGTGGTCCTTCGGTTTTGAAGTCGGGGCCATGGCGAGTTCTTGTCTGCCCGTTCCAGCGGAGGGCGACCGCATCGAACCCGGCTTTGGCACCGTGGACTTGCGTCCGGTTGCCTTCGCAGTCAACGGGCCGGGGCCCTCGTGCGAATCTTGATGTGGGGGGAGGATAGCAGGCGGTGGGGCGCGGTGGCCGGCTTGGCGGACGAAGGGCGGGATTTCATCCCCTGGCTCTTTGTCCAAGGATTCCAGTCTGTCCATGCAGCATGGACAGACTCCCTGAATGGACACCCAGGACGCCATAAAGGCTATCTAGGTATATATACCTAGATAGCCTTCCTTGATCTCCCCTTGAGCCTGTAGTTCCCAGAGACTTCCTGCGTGCCCCCCTGCCCCTTCTGCAATCCGGCGCACGTCCACCTCGCCGAAAGCCCGCACGCCATCGCGATCGCCGACGCCTTCCCCGTCGCGCGCGGGCACGCGCTGGTGCTGCCGCGACGCCACGTCGTCAGCGTTTTCGATCTCGACGAGTCCGAGCTGGCCGGTTTCTTCGCCCTCGTCGGAAAGGTGCGCGCGCAACTGCAGGCGGAACTCCACCCCGACGCCTTCACCGTCGGCATCAACGACGGCACCGCCGCCGGGCAGACCGTCGAGCACGCGCACTTGCACATGATCCCGCGCTGGCAGGGCGACGTCGCGGATCCCCGCGGCGGCGTCCGCCTGCTGCTGCCCGAACGCGCGCGCTACTGGGATGCGTGACGAACTCGGCGCGTCCAAAGCCGCCTGGGAGCGCGCGTTCGGCGGGATGCGCGCTTCGCACCCGACCTACAAGCCGTCGCTGCTGCTCGCGCTGCTCGAGCGGCTCGACGCCGAGGAGGCCGCCGGCCGGCCCTTCGACGGCGTCGCCCCCACCGACCTGCGGCTGTCCATCGCCTTCGATCTGAAACTGCGCGGGCACGCGGCCTTCCGCGGACCGGGCCGCATCTTCATGCCGCTCGACTACCTGGCGGTGCGCCCGGTCCGCCAGCCGGACCAACTGTGGACGCGGCGCGGCGAGAGCGTGGAGGTGCTGGAGGAGTTCCGCGCCGTGCTCGCGACGCGCGCGGGGCGCGAGTGGTTGCGCGGATTGATCCTCGCCTGGTTGGAGCAGCGCGCGAGCGCGTCGGACCAGCCCGAGATCGGCCGGCTCGCGCAGCAACTGCGCGGCGGCACCGCCGTCGCCGACCTGCTCCACGAGGCCGACGACGACCCGGCGGGCCTCGGCCTCGAAGTGCGCGCCGCGGTCGGACGCACCGAGGTGGTGGACGGTGACCCGGTCTTCGGCGAGCGGCTGCTCGCGCGGCTGGCCGGCGGCGAATATGGAATGAATTTCCTGACCACCGAGGCCAAGCGCCGTCAGGGGCAGCGGCTGTTCGCCTACTACGTGCTGCACAACTTCGACGGCTGGTGCGCCTTCTGCGCGATCGGCGCGCGGCCGCTGCTGGAGGCCGCGCACGTGAAGCCGGTGCGGGAGTTCCCGGAGATCGGGATGGATCCCCTGAACGGCGTGGCGCTGTGCCGGAATCACCACCGGGCTTGGGATGAAGGGATTCTGCGGTGGAGTGGCGGGGAGGTGGCGGTCGGTGCGGGTGCGGACGGAGAGCCGGGGCGACTGCAGGGTTTGCTCGACCCTCTACTCCCCGCTCCTTGCGCGCCGCGCCACCCGCTGCGGGTGGACGCGCTGGCATGGCGGGCAGGGAAGCAATGACAGTGACTCTACATACAGGCCAGATTTGGGAGGTCAGGCCAGTTCCGGTCACACTCATCGCAACTATGTCTCCGGGACACCCGGCACCTTTGCCGTCTTTCGCAAAAACTCTAGGCCGACCTCGAGGTTAGTTTTATGCTTCTGCGATTTGGCTCGGTTTTTTGCTTTCGTCAGCGCCTCCTCCATTGCTCTGAATCCTGGAGTGTCGATTTCGAGGAAGACAGTGTCGAACCTTCTCCGCTTCAAGAGCTGCGGTGCCAGGTAAGTGCAATGCAGGAATTCGCTGCCTCCTGGATTAGACAGTGCACTCTCAAAGATCCTCAAATACCAGTTCATGATGATGGACCAATCTTTCCTCGTGACTGACAGGAGCTCTAGCGCGTCGGCTCGGAATCGAGTCAAGTTGCGCAGGGCTCGGATCCAATGCACATCTGCTGGTCCACAGTGCTTCTGAATAGCGGCTGTCAACGACGCGAAGAAGATTCGATAGTCCATTCTCGTGCTGAAGCAGTTGCCGGCGCAGGCAAGTACCGAATCATCCGTGTACTCGGGGCGCACCAAAGATTCACGGACCGCTTTGAGTAGGGGTTCGGGACAGCGGTGGTAGAGCCAACTTGCGCTGTAGAGCACTTTCTTTCTGATGGCGAAAGCAGCAGTAGAATCATGAGCTCGAATCAAGAACTCACCATACCTTTTTGACCGCTCAAGAATATCTGGCCGCGAGCTCTCTTCTCCGCTCGGAAAAACGCCAAGGTAAACAAAGGTCGAATCGATCAATTCTCGGGGGAAATCCAATGATTCAGGATCGATTTCGCAGTCCATTGGACGAGGCCATTTGTTCGTCGTCTCCCGAATACTCGCCAGGATCATCTCCATGTCATGGTTCACTCTCAAGCGCGCCGACCCCATGGCGAAAGCTTGGTCAAACTCCTCGACGAGAGGAGTGTGGCTGACTATCCAAGCCGACCCTTTGGGCCAGGCGTATTTGATGGGCGGAAGTTCCTTTTCCGTTATTGGTTCCATATAGCGTTCGCTCGCCGCGAAGCTGAAACCTCCCTGACGCACCGAATGGATCTCGAAACTGGCTAGGCCTTGCCCGGGACGCAGTCGCGCGACGACTTCGACCGGCTCCTGATTCTCTTGAGGCTCATCTTGGGACGCCTTTACGAACCGGAAGGAATATGCACCCCGCCTCAAGCTTCGCGTGTATAAACCGATACTCCTCACCTTGCCTGCAGGGAGCGCCGTGTCCATGATCGGGGACGGCGAACGGTATTCGCTTCCGAACGGCACTTCGGTGGCTTCGATGAGAGGCCTCCACTTCTTGACCGGATCGCGATATGCATTCTTGGCAATCACAAAGAGGTCAACGCTCGCCAACGCTTCGAAGAAGGGTACTTGTCCCGCATCCAGCTGCTCTACGAGCGCCTTGCCTACTGACAGCGCGGCGATGCCTTCTTGTTGCTGCGTTTTCGGTATCGCGAGAGCTTTGAGCCGTTGACCTTCCTGAGCGTCAAGGAGGGCAATCGAGTCGCCGACCTGAACCCAGGCAAGGATTTCTTCTACGCGCGTCTCAATCTCAGCCTGCTCGAATACTTCCCTCCAGGAGCCTTTGGGAGAACATGTCAAGCCGCTACTCGGAGAGCCGTGTACATCAGTGGCTGCGTTCGCCTTCGAACGAACGGACCGTGCGGCATGCACAT
>CAZCXL010000137.1:0-6997 GCA_964502625.1 uncultured Planctomycetales bacterium
ACGCTGAACACCGGCAACTCTTTGTGGCGCATGCCGGCCACGGTGTTGTCGTTCGCGTTCCAGTGGGTGATTTCCAAACCGGTGCGGACCAGGCTGTCCGGATCCACCGCAAAGCCGTGATTATGAGAAGCAATGTCCACGCGCCCGGTGGCGCTCTCCAGCACCGGATGATTCGCGCCGTGGTGGCCGAACTTCATCTTGAAGGTGCGCGCGCCGAAGGCGAGGCCGAGAATCTGGTGGCCCAGGCAGATGCCGAACACCGGCATACCTGACTCCGCGATCGCGCGCGCTGCGCGATGGGCATGACCCACGGCCGCCGGATCTCCGGGACCGTTCGAGAGAAACACCGCCGCAGGTTTGCGGGCGAGCACGGCCTCTGCCGTGGTGTTGGCCGGCACCACGGTCGGCGCGAAGCCCATGCTCACGAGGTTGCGCAGAATGTTGCGCTTGATGCCGAAGTCGTAGCAGACCACGGGCAGCGCGTTCTTGGCCACGACGGCGGGCTGGCCCGCAAGATCCGGCAGGCCTTCGGTCCAGACATACGGTTTCTTGCAGGAGACGCGCGCGCTCAGATCGCTGCCCTCCAGCGAAGGATGCGCGCGCGCCTCGGCCACGAGTTCGGCATCGGACTCGCCCTGCGTGGAGAGCACGCCGCGCAGCGCGCCTTGTTCGCGCAGCCGGAGCGTGATCTCGCGGGTGTCCACTCCGTCCATCGCGACCACGCCGTGGCGGTTCAGGTACGCGCCGAGCGATTCCGCCCCCTGCCAGTTCGAGGGGCGTGGCGACATCTGCCGCATCACGAAGGCCTCGGCCCAGCAGCGGCCGGACTCGTCGAAGGAGGGATGGCAGCCGTAGTTGCCAATCTGCGGATAGGTCATGACGATGCCCTGGCCGCAGTAGGACGGGTCGGTCAGAATTTCCTGATAACCCGTCATCGAGGTGTTGAACACCAACTCAAAGGCGCGCCGTCCGGGAGCGCCGACGCTCCGGCCGCGGAACAGACTGCCGTCTTCCAGCGCGAGCACGGCGGGGGGCCCAAGAGGGTCCATTGCCCGCATTGTCGCGCGCGCAGCGCCGCGCGTCTACGGCTTGGCTTCCGCCGCGCGGGTCTGGGCGAGCCATTTCTTCCAGTCGCTGGCTTTCGGACCCGGAGCTGCGCCGGTGAGGTCTTGCAGCGCGCGCCGCAGTTCCGACGCCATCACGTTGCCATACACGCGCACGGAGAGCACCGCGCCTTCGACCAGAGTCGTGATGTTCGGATCGGCGATCGCGGAGGCCAGCGCCACCTCGACGTCGAAGTCACTCACCACGGTGACCTGCGTGCCGAAGAAGGCGTAGGAACCCGCGGCGCGGTAGCCCTCGGCGCTCAGCGTCAGCACCAAAGCGTCCACGACGGCCGGCTCGGCGCTGCCATGCGCCGCCAGATGCCCCACTGCGCGCACGCGGGGACCTTCGGTGCGCTCGCGCCACATGCCCACCGCCCACCAACCCAAGGCACGCTGCGGTTCCATCGCGAAGAGCGCGGAGGCTGCGGAGTTTGCCGAAGCCGGCTCCTCGTCTTCCAGGCTGGCGTCGCGCAAAGCGTGCAGCATGCTGGTCTCGTGCTGGCGCAACGCCAGACGGCTTGCCGCCCAGCGGAGATCGGCGTCGCGGCTGCGGAGTGCCTGCCGCAAGTCCACGAGTCCGATCCGGCGGTCCGGCGCGGAGGTGCCGGCATCGCTGATCTCCGTTTCCAGCCGACCGACGAGCAGAGCCAGCCGTCCGCCGTCTGCCTTCTCGGCGAGTTTCCACAACGCCGCAACGCGCTCTTCGCTCGGCATCTTGCCGGAGAGCGGGTCAATGCTGTGTCCGAGGCCGGCCAGCGCTTCGAGCCAGGCGCCACGGTTGGCGCCGCGCGGCTTCTCGGCGAGCAACGCGCTGAGCAGACCGCGTTCTGCGGCGCGCCGCGTCCAGGCGGGGAAATCCAATTGCTTCAAGGTTTCGAGCACGCGCTGCTCTTCCTTGGAGTCCGCGAGTGCGGCGACGGGATCCAAGGAGGCATCCCACATGCCGAAGGGCGTTTCCACCTTGCGCGCGCCCACCGCGGCGGGTTTCTCGCATTCGATCCGAGCGCCGGATTCGAACACCGCCACTTGCTGAGTGAGCGGGAGCAGCAAAAGCGTGAAGGCGAGGATCATGAAGGATTAAGGATGAGTGGGCGCGTAGCTCTGGAGATACCAATCCAACCACTGCTCGGAGCTGCGTCCGGTTTTCTCGCCGGCCCATAAGTCGAGGGCTTCGAGGATCACCTCGCGCAGAGTGTCCCCGTAGCGCGTGACCTTGAAGCGGCTGCCCAGCTCCACGTATTCGCGATTGGGGTCCGCGGTGGAGAAGGCCCGGTCGAGGTGGTTGACGTCGTAACCCGAGAGGTCGTGCGCGTTCGAGTCGTAGTTCGAAACCACGAAGATGTCTCGTCCGCCGAATTCAAAGTGTGTGCCCGCAGGTTTGCCCTGCGCGGCGAGCACGTGGATGAGAACCTTGATGCCGTCCCCGCGACCGTGGCGGCCCAAGTCCAACGCAGCCTGTGCGCGCAGCGACGGTTCGCCGAGCGCAAGCACGCGCGACCAATAATCGCGCGCAGCCTTGGGCTGAACTTCTCCGGCGGCGAGCGCGGCTCCGTCACGCGCGGCCGGGCTCGCGTCTTCCAGCGAGGCGAGCAGCAGCGGGGCGCGCAAGGAGAACTCTTGTTGTTTGCCTGCGACGCGCGCGGCGACGCGTCGGACCTGCGGCTGGCTGCGGCGCAGGCCTTTGCGCAGACCGGAGATCGAGATCACGCGCTCGCTGGGTGCTTGGTAGGCAGCGCTGACTTCCTCGCGCAAGCGCACCCCACAGAGGACGGAGGTCGCCCAGTCTTTGCCGAGCACTTTCTCCCAGAGCCAGTCCACGCGCCGCTCGCTCGGAAGTTCGCGCGGGATCGGATCGAGGCGCACTCCCCAGGCTTCGAGAATCAAGTAGGGCTGCACGCTCTCCGGATTCCGTTCGGCGAAGGCCGCGGCGTGCTCGGCCAGTGCGGTCAATTGCCCGGCGGTGGACAAGTCCATGGCCAAGCCGAGGTCGTCGAGCGTGCCAGCGCGGTGCAGCGCGAGCAGGCTCTCGAGTTGGGCTGCGCCGTCCACGACTTCGCGGACCGAATCGAGCGGAGTCGAGAAGTTGCCGAGGGGTGTGCGCAGCAGGAGATCTCCCGGCTTGGCGCCTTGGCATTCCACGCGAAGTCCGGACCGGGTGACCGCGATCGGCACCGGCACGGCCTGCGCCGACGTCTGGAACGACGCAGCGAGGGCGAGCAGGGCGGGGATTGCGGCCAAGACCATCGGAACCCCATTACGGTTGCAAACCCCGTGCCATTTGCGCGATCCTCGCTGCCAGGAATCCGGCACCGAAGCCGTTGTCTACGTTCAAAACCGCCACGCCGGGGGCGCAGGAGTTGAGCATGGCTAGAAGGGCCGCCAAACCCCCGTAGGACGCTCCGTAGCCCACGCTGGTGGGTACCGCGAGCACTGGGGCCGCCACCAGGCCGGCCAGCACCGAGGGCAGGGCTCCCTCCATGCCTGCCACCGCCACCAGGCAATCCGCGGAGCGGAACCGCTCCAGATGAGCGAGAAGGCGCGGTAGACCAGCAACTCCGACGTCCGCGATGCGCTCGACTTCGGCACCGAGAAAGTCGGCGGTGAGCGCGGCTTCTTCGGCGACGGGGCGGTCGCTGGTGCCGGCGGAAACCACCAACACGCGGCCGTGGCGTTCGGGCTCGCGCTCGCGCCAGATCAGGCAACCCGCTTCCGGATGCCAACGCGTTCCCGGCAGCCGGGCTTGCACGGCCGCGGCTGCGGCTTCGTCGGCGCGCGTGACGAACACGCGATGATGCGCAGCGGCGAGGCCGGCGGCGGCGTCGGCACACTGCGTAGGAGTCTTGCCTTGCGCGAACACCGTTTCCGGAGCGCCCGTGCGCAACTCGCGGTGCGTGTCGAGCAGCAGCTCGGTGGCGGGAAGGAAAGGAAGGGTGGCGAGGCGTTCGGCCGCGGCTTCCGGAGTGCAGACTCCGCTGCGCACCTCCTCGAACAATCGTTGTAGGTCTTCGCGGCGCATTCTTTCCTCATTCGACGCGCGCGGCCACGTCCACGTCGAGCGTGGCGCGCGCTCCGGCGAGCCAGCGCGCGTGTCCGAGTCCGGCGATCATCACGGCGTTGTCCGTGCAGTAATCCGGCGGCGCAAAATGCGCCTCCATGCCCTCGCGCGCCGCGAGAACGCCCAACCGAGCGCGCAGACGCAGGTTGCAGGCTACGCCGCCGCCCACGAGGAGCCGCGGCACGCCCAGTTGCTGCGCGGCTCGCACCGTCTTGATGGCCAGAGTTTCGGCGATCGCATGCTCGTAACTGGCGCAGAGATCGGGGAGGCTCGCGCGCGGAATGCGCCACGGCTCATCGCGGCGGCCGCCGGGACCGACGAGCGTGTAGAGCAGCGCGGTCTTCAGGCCCGAGAAGGAGAAGTCGAGCGATTGCGCGTCGAGCAACGGCAACTTGAAAGGAAATGCCTGAGGGTTTCCAGCGGCGGCTGCGCGTTGAATGCTCGGACCGCCGGGATAATCCAATCCGAGCAGAGCGGCGGCCTTGTCGAAGGCCTCGCCCGCTGCGTCGTCGCGGGTGCTGCCCACCCGGGTGAGGGACAAGGGGCCGTCCACGCGGTAGAGCGAGGAATGTCCGCCGCTCACCACGAGCGCAACGTAAGGGAACTCCCATTCCGGCAAGGGCATCAGCGCGGCGTACACGTGAGCTTGAACGTGATCCACAGCGACCAAGGGCTTGTTCCAAGCCCAAGCCAGCGCCTTCGCGGCGGTGGCGCCGATGAGCAAAGAGCCGAGCAATCCCGGCTGAGTGGTGACGGCGATCGCGGCTAGCGAGGGGGGGGGACATCCTGCGAGTGCGAGCGCTTCCTCGACTGCGGGAACGATCGCCTCCAAGTGGCCGCGCCCGGCGATCTCCGGCACGACGCCACCCCAAGCGGCGTGATCCAGCACTTGGCTGCGCACCACGGAAGACAGGGGCACGCGGCCCCCGCGCACGACGGCGACCGCGGTTTCGTCGCAGGAGGTTTCGATGCCGAGGACCAGTTCCGACGCGCTCATGCTGCGCTCACCGCGGCGCGAAGCAGCGCGAGCGAGGCCTCCAGCGCAGCGTCCGGCGGGGGTTCCGCGGGAAAATAGGCCGGGAACACCGCTTCGACTTCTGCGCGCCACCGCGCGTCGGGACGGTTGATTCGCTGCCAGAGGTGAATGCGCAGCGCGGAATCGGGTGTCTCGCGGATCGGCAGATCGGGTTCCAATCCGCCCGGCTCCATGCCGGGTTGCAAGTGACCTTCCAGCGCGCGACCCGCGGGCGTGAAGTACATGCCGGCCGTGAACTTCATCACGAAGCCACCGTCTTTGAAGTCGTAGACCTCTTGATAAATGCCCTTTCCGTAACTGCGTGAGCCCACGAGCACCGCCGCGCCGTGATCACGCAGGGCGCCGGCCAAGACCTCACTGCCCGAGGCGCTGGTTTCATTGATCAAGATCGCCACGGGAAGTTCCGGCCAGCGTGAAAGCGACCGGTCTGCATGGCGCGGATGCTGACGACCGGCGCGATCGCGCAGCGTGCAGACCAACTCTCCGTTCAGAAAGCGCGAAGCGATGGCGACGGCGCTGTCGAGTTGGCCGCCGGTGTTGGTGCGCAGATCGAGCGCGAGCCCGCGCAGCGGCGCCTCAGCCTCCAGTGTCTGCAAGGCCTGATCGAGTTCCCGAGCCGTGCTCTCGGCGAAGGAGCGCAGGTGCAGGTGGGCGATGCCCGCCTCGCGGTCCAGCCAGCGGCTGTCGCCGACCGTGCCGGCGGGAACGGGCCTGCGCCGGATCGTGGCGCGCTCATGGCGGCCGTCGTGATGAAGGATTTCGAGGACCACGCTGCTGCCGCGCGGCCCGCGGAGCAGGGACACGAGCTCGGCGGAGTTCATGGCGGCAGTATTGCGCCCATCCACGGCCTCGATGCGATCTCCGGGGCGGAGACCTGCGGCCTCGGCGGGACCGGTCAGGATGGGGAACAGCACGCGGCCGTCCGGGTGCAGCATGGCGCCAATCCCGACGTAGGTTCCGCTGGATTCTTGCTGAAAGGCCGCCAACTCATCTGGGCCGACGAAGCGCGCGTAGGGATCGGCCAAACCATCCACCATTCCGCGCGCTCCCTCGCGCGTCAGGTGCAAGGCATCGGAGGCAAGGACGGCCTGGGTGCGCAAGGTGTGATGCACCGCCGCGAGCGTCTGCTCCTCCACAGGCATGGCGCGGCGGGCAAAAAAGGGTCCCAGCCACTGCTCGGCGACGAGAAGGCCGAGCGCGGTCCAGAAGGCGCCGAAGAGGACGCTCGAGAAGTGCAGGCCGCGCGTGCGCGCCATGCCTCGATTCTAGTCAACCCCGCGGGAACTCTCTGCATTCGGTCCTACAATGCTTCGTTCCAGGCCTCGAACGACGTCCATTGACTGCACCCACGCTGATCGTGAGCATTCGCCGCCGCTTTTGCGCCGGCGCTGCGCTGCATCGTGCCGAGTGGTCGGAGGCGCGCAATCGAGAGGTCTACGGCGTTTGCGCCAATCCGCGCGGTCACGGTCACGACTATCGCCTGATCGTGGAGGTCACTGGGCCGCTCGATGTCGAGACAGGCATGGTCGTGGACTTCGCAAAACTGGCGCGAGCCGTCGATGAGCGCTTGATCCAAGCCGTGGACCATAAACACCTCAACCACGACGTTGCCTTTCTGCGCGGCGTGGTGCCCACCACCGAGAATTTGCTCGTCCGATTCTGGGATGAGCTGGCGCCGGCCATTCCTTCGGGAGTGCGTCTGCTCCGGCTGCGCCTGGAGGAAGGTGATGATTGTGCCTGCAGTTACGAAGGACCCCCGAGATGAATCCCCAGAACCCTCAAGCGCGCGCGCCGCGCCGA
>CAZCXL010000138.1:0-6992 GCA_964502625.1 uncultured Planctomycetales bacterium
ACTCCCGGCCGGTCGCCGCGGCGTGCGCATCGGCGGCGGCGAGCAACTCGCGCGGTTCCACTTCGCGCTGGGTTGGAATCAACTCTCCGCGCAACGTGCGATTGAGCGCGTGCAGCGAGAGCGCCAGCGTCCACTTGAGTCCGGTCGCCGTCACACGCTCAATGGCGGACACGGGGCCTACCGTGGAAATCAACACATGTCTTGGCCCCAGTGCGCCTTCGGCCTTCAAGACTTCCATCGCACGCACCACCTCACGCAGGTTTTGGGTTGGCTCACCGCTTCCCATGAACACTAGGCGCGCCACCGTTCCGTCCCGGCGCAGCAGCACAATCTGCTCCAACAACTCATGCGCGGACAAATTGCGCCGCACGCCCTCGAGGCCGCTGGCGCAGAAGCGGCAGGCCATTGCACAGCCCACCTGAGAACTGATGCAAGCCGAACCGCGCCGAGCGCCGGGCAAGCGCACGGCTTCCACGGTTTCACCGTCGCCGAGCGCGACCAGGAGCTTCACTGCGCCATCGGCGGCAACCGAGCGCAAGCCGACGCGACTGGAACTCCATACGAGGCGTCCGAGCAAGGCCTCGCTCAGGCCCGGCGGCAACTCAGGCTCCTGGCCGGCGAGCACCGCGCGGCGCATGGACCCAGCCCAGCGGGGTGAATAGCCCAGGGCACGACACAGTTCCTCGGTCTCGGCGAGACTGCTCGCAAACAAAGGGGCTCCACCGGTCACTCGCGAATTCTACTCTTCCGGCTCCAGTTCCCCCGTCTCAGCGCGCGTCTCTGATTCCGGGAGGCGATGCCCGCGCCGCAGGGCCTCACGCAACAAGAACTCGATCTGGGCGTTCAGACTGCGCAAGTCTTCGTCCGCCCAGCGCCGGAGTGCGTCATGCACCCGCGGATCCAGGCGGACCAAGAATTCTTTGCGCTTGCCCAAGGGACCCGGCCCTCAGCCTAGTTGTAGAGGCTGCCGGTGTTGACCACCGGTTGGGTGGCGCGATCCGAGCACAGCACCACGAGCAAGTTCGAGACCATCGCGGCCTTGCGCTCCTCGTCGAGATTCAGCACGTTCTTCTTGCTGAGCGACTCCAGCGCCATCTCAACCATCCCCACGGCGCCATCCACGATCTTGCGGCGCGCGGCAATGATCGCGTCGGCTTGCTGTCGCTGCAGCATGGCGCTTGCGATCTCCGGCGCATAGGCGAGGTGACTAATCCGAGCCTCGATCGCTTCCACGCCGGCCTTCGACAGGCGCTCCTGCACTTCCACCTTGAGTTCTTCGGCGATCTGCTGCGTGTGGCTGCGCAACGCCACCTCGTGTTCGTGGTGCTCCTCGCTGAAGGTGTCGTAGGGATAACGCGTGGCGAGATTGCGCAACGCCGCCTCGCTCTGCACCTGCACGTAATGCTCGAAGTCATCCACTTCGAACACGGCCTCGGCCGTGTCCACGACCTTCCACACCACCACCGCGCCGATCTCGATCGGGTTGCCCAGATGGTCGTTGACCTTGAGCTTGTCGCTGTCGAAGTTGCGCACGCGCACCGAGACCTTGCGCTTCGTAGTGAAAGGATTCACCCAGAACAGGCCTCCGTCGTGGACGGTGCCCAAGTAACGGCCGAAGAGTTGAATCACCCGCGCCTCATTCGGCGCAACGGCAATCAATCCGCCCAGCCAGATCACTGCCGTGAAGATCAGAAAGATTCCGGCGATCTTGAACGGAACAGGCGCGACCGCAATCGCGGTAATGCCCCCCATGATCATCAAGGGGACCTCCAGCAGGAGGACCGGGAGGCCGGCCCGCGGTTGCAGGCGGATTTCTTGGATGGGTGTGCGGCTCGACATCGTCATGATATCACTTTAGCATCAAATTCGCCCTTGTCCAGTCCTTACCCACGGCTTGTCCACGGGTTCTCCACAGAGTTTGCACGGGCCCTCCAGACCCGACAGGTAGTGGCTTGAAGGATGGGCTGCCGCTCCATATGGTGGGGCACCTCCAGCGGCGGTCTGCCGATGGAGGCCGAACGACCCCTTTCGACCTAAACCCTAGCCAGGTCAGTACTTGTGCGCGGGCTGTAGAGGATCGGGCGCTTCCTTGAACCCCTTTCGCACGCAATACCGGCCGTTTTCGATGGAATCTGCTGCCCCTGTTTTGGCCGGCGCGCCCACCGCGCCTAACTCTCCCCCCCCCCTCGCCACCGGCAGCCGGATGCAAGTCCGCAAGCGGAATGGCGAATGGGAGCCGGTAGACGTCAACAAAATCGTGCGCGCCGTCGCACGCTGCGCCGAAGGCCTGAACGACGTGGACCCCATGCGGGTCGCCACACGCACGATCAGCGGCCTTTACAACGGCGCGCCCACCGCGGAACTCGACCGGCTCTCCATCCAGACTGCAGCGGGACTCATCGCCGAAGAGCCGCAGTACTCGCGCCTCGCCGCGCGGCTGCTGGCCGCCTACGTGGAGAAGGAAGTCCGCAACCAGGACATCATGTCCTTCCACCAATCGGTGGAGTACGGCTTCAAGTGCGGCCTGATCGGTGAGCGCACGCATCAGTTCGTGCAAGCCAATCGCCGCAAGCTCGACGACGCGATCGATCGCCCGCGCACGGATCTCTTCAACTACTTCGGACTGCGCACGGTCTACGACCGCTACCTGCTGAAAAATCCGGAGACGCGGAAGGTGACTGAGACCCCGCAGTACTTCTTCATGCGCGTTGCCTGCGGTCTGGCGGAATCGCCGCAGGAAGCGATCGAGTTCTATCGGCTGATCTCCTCACTCGAGTACATGCCGAGCAGCCCGACCTTGTTCAACGCCGGCACCTGCCGCACGCAGTTGTCCTCGTGCTACCTGCTCGACTCGCCGCAGGACGATCTGGAGTCCATTTACCAGCGCTACACCGACATCGCCAAGTTGTCGAAGTACGCGGGCGGCATCGGCGTCTCCTACTCGCGTGTGCGCGGGCAAGGCTCGCTGATCCAAGGCACCAATGGCCACAGCAACGGGATCGTCCCCTTCCTGAAGACCCTTGACTCGTCCGTAGCCGCCGTGAACCAGGGCGGTCGGCGCAAGGGCGCGGCTTGCGTCTATCTGGAGACCTGGCACGCCGACATCGAAGAGTTTCTCGACCTGCGCGAGAACACCGGCGACGACGCGCGTCGCACGCACAACCTCAACCTCGCCAACTGGATTCCCGACCTGTTCATGAAGCGGGTCAAGCAAGACGCCGCTTGGTCCCTGTTCGATCCCAAGGTCGTGCCGAATCTCACCGACCTCTTCGGCGACGAGTTCGAGCAGGCCTACGAGAAAGCGGAGGCGGCTGGCCTCTTCCGCAAGCAAGTCAAGGCGCGCGACCTCTACTCGCGCATGATGCGCACGCTAGCGCAAACCGGAAACGGCTGGATGACCTTCAAGGATCACTCCAACCGCAAATGCAACCAAACCGGCGCCAGCGGCGAAACCGTGCACCTCTCGAATCTGTGCACGGAGATCATCGAAGTCACCAGCAAGGACGAGATCGCGGTCTGCAACCTCGGTTCGATCAACTTGCAGCGCATGGTGCGCGACGGCGAAGTGGACTACGCACGGATTGGCGAAGTCGCGCGCACGGCGATCAAGTTCCTCGACCGGGTCATTGACATCAACTACTACCCGACGGACTCCGCAGCGAAGTCGAACTCGCGCTGGCGTCCGGTCGGCCTGGGCGTGATGGGCCTCGCCGACGTGTTCTTCCAGTTGCATCTGCCTTTCGACTCGGCCGAGGCGAATCAGATCTCGGCGCGCATTCAAGAAGAGATTTACTACCACGCGCTCTCCGCCTCGAACGGACTCGCGCGCGAATGCGGCCCGCACCCGGGTTTCGACCTGACCCGCGCTGCCGCCGGCGAACTGCAATTCGACCTGTGGGGCGTGCGGCCGTCTGAGCCGGCGCGCTTCGAGTCCTTGCGCCAGAAGATCCGCGAGCACGGGCTGCGCAACTCGCTGATGATCGCAATCGCCCCCACGGCCACGATCGCCTCCATCTGCGGCTGCTACGAGTGCATCGAGCCCCAGATCTCGAACCTCTTCAAGCGCGAGACCCTCTCCGGGGACTTTCTCCAGGTCAACAACTACCTGGTGGACGACCTCAAGGAGCGCGGGTTCTGGAACGAATCCATTCGCAACCGCATCAAGAAAGAAGAGGGGTCCATCGAGAGCATCGAGGAAATCCCGGCTGACCTGCGCGCGATCTACCAAACCGCCTGGGAGTTGCCGCAGCGTGCCTTGATCGACATGGCCGCCGCGCGCGGCCCCTTCATTGACCAGTCGCAATCGCTGAACCTGTTCATGAGCACGCCGAACATCGGCAAACTCTCCTCCATGTACATGTACGCCTGGGAACAGGGAATCAAAACTACGTATTACCTGCGCTCGCGGCCCGCGACCCGCATCCGCCAGACCACCTTGAACGATTCTGCCCGCGCGGAACAAGACAACAGCACCGATCAAGCCGCGGTGGCCTGTTCACTCGAAAATCCCGAAGCCTGCGAGGCTTGCCAGTAACCCCCCGACTGTCATGCGGATCAACAATCTCCTCGACCCCGGCTTCGAGCTCACGCTCCGGCCCATGCGCTACCCGGCCTTCTACGCCATGTACCGGGACGCCATCAAGAACACTTGGACGGTGGACGAAGTGGACTTCTCCACCGACATCGCCGATCTGCGCGACCGTTTGCTGCCGAGTGAGCGACACTTGGTCAACCGCTTGGTCGCGTTCTTCGCCACCGGCGACTCGATCGTCTCCAACAACCTGGTGCTCTCGCTCTACAAGCACATCAACTCGCCCGAGGCGAGGATGTACCTGTCGCGCCAACTCTACGAAGAGGCGCTCCACGTCCAGTTCTATCTGACGCTGCTCGACACCTACATTCCCGATCCGAAGGAGCGCCACGAGGCCTTCGCGGCGATCCACAACATCCCGTCCATCAAGCGCAAGGCCGACTTCTGCTTCGAATGGATGGATGAAGCGGCCGCCCTCGACCGCACGGACACCCAAGAGAAGCGTCGCCGCTTCCTGTTGAACCTGATCTGCTTCGCCACCTGCGTGGAGGGACTTTTCTTCTTCGCGGCCTTCGCTTACGTCTACTTCCTGCGCAGCAAGGGACTGCTCAACGGTTTGGCCAGCGGCACCAACTGGGTGTTCCGCGACGAATCCTGCCACATGAACTTCGCCTTCGAGGTGGTGCACACCGTGCGCGAGGAAGCGCCCGGGCTCTTCGACGACCGCATGCGCGCCGACGTCACTCGCATGCTCGAGCAGGCCGTCGAGTGCGAGATGGCCTTTGCCGAGGACCTGCTGCAGGGCGGCGTTCCCGGCCTTTCGCCGAAGGACATGCGCCAGTACCTGCAGTACGTCGCCGACTGCCGCCTGCGCAACCTGGGCATGGAGCCGCGCTGGCACTCCAAGAATCCCTTCGCGTTCATGGAGTTGCAGGACGTCCAAGAACTCTCGAACTTCTTCGAACGGCGCGTTTCCGCCTACCAGATTGGCGTGACCGGCGAGGTCGTCTTCGACGAAGTGTTTTAGAAACTCTTCCCGATCCCTCCGATACTCTGGGGCGTGATGGCGACCGCAGTCGCGCCCCTGCTGCTTTCTTTGCTCCTCGTGGCCGCGCAGGAGCCGGCAACAAAAGTGCCGCCGAGTGAGGCTCGGAACCTGCGCCACGGCTTGGCGGACGCCTTGAGCGCCGCGCGTGCATTCAACGGCGACTACGCAGCTCCTGCGGTGAGCAAAGCGCTCGCGCCCTGGACCCACGCCGCCACCCGATACACACCTGAGGCGTTGTTCGCGGTGCTTCGCCAAGGCCCGCTCACCGGAAAGCAATCCGCCAGCATCGCTCATCATGATTTTATGAGTGCCGACTGGCCGCTGCGCTACGCAGTCGAAGTGCCGAAGTTGAGCGGCGCGAAACCGCTCGCCGTCCTGCTTGATCCCGGACACAGTGTGCCTGCGCAGGATCGCGAATGGAACGACGGCCGGCGCGAACAGGAACTGATCGGGCTGCGCGCGGTGGCCGAAGAAACCGGGTTCACCGGCTGCTTGATTGTGCGCAGCGAGATCCTCGAGCGCACGGTAGCCCGCGGCGCGCGTGAGCTGCCGAGCGAGGAGCTCATCGCGCGCGCCTTCGACGATCTGCTGTGCGATCTTGCCGCGCGTTATCCGGTGGACCCCGACCGCATCTACCTCGTCGGCACCGGAGAGACCGGAACCTACGCGTGGTATCTCATGCGCGCTCTGCCCGGACGCTGGTCGGGCAGCATCGTGCTGGGAGCGAGCGCGGCTTGGGCGCAACGAGCGATTTCGAACGCGTTGCCGGTGCCGATCTACGCGGCTCATCTGCTGGGCGACTCTCAGCAGCCGATTGCCGAACACCGGCTTGCTAGCAACTCTTTGCGGGAATTGGGTGGCCGTGTGCATTTCGAAGAAGTCCAAGCCGCCGCATCAGGCGGCGCCTACGGAAAGTTGCAGGAGGGCATGGACTGGATCTGGAACCAAGGCCCACGCATCGCCTTCCCGGACCGCTTGAATCATCGCTTTTCCACGTTGCGCACTCCGCGCGCCTGCTGGATTCGCGTCGACGCGCTCGCGCGCGAGAACGACGGTTACGGCCGCTCGCATCCCACCGCGTGGGTGCAGGCAGCCGTGGAAGGCCAGCGCATCCGCCTGACGGTCGAGAACATTCCCGAGCTCACGCTCTCGCTCGCGCCCGAGCTCCTCGACATGGCGCAACCGGTGATCGTGGAGTGGAACGGCGCACGCATCTTCGAAGCCCCGATTGCGCCTGACTTGGCGGGCGCCCTGCGTCAAGTCCTCGCGAGCGGAGATTGGCGTAGCTGCGGCCTCGTCTACCTGACGCTCACGGCTCCCGTGCAAAAGGAAGAATGAAATCGACTTGACTCGAGTTCTGAGTCTGACGGGAGGCGAGTACCCCCCAAATCGGCGCTCTCAGCGCGCGTTCTC
>CAZCXL010000139.1:0-6992 GCA_964502625.1 uncultured Planctomycetales bacterium
AAGGCTAAGACGAAGGCGAAAGCGGCCAAGCCGAAGGCGACCAAGGCGCGCGCGAAGACCGCCACCAAGTCGAGCAAGAAGCGCCGCTAGGCTTCGATTCGCGCGCGGCTTCTTCACTGGGCCGTCGTAGAATCGATCCTCATGCCGCGTCGCCTCACGCGCCAGGTTCAGGTCGGGAAGCTCGTGTTCGGTCACGAGCACCCGATCTGGGTTCAATCCATGACCACCACGGACACGCAAGACGTGGCCGGGACCGTGGCGCAGATCGAGCGATTGGTGGCGGCGGGCTGCGAACTCGTGCGCGTGACGGTGAACCACGACAAAGCGGCCGACGCATTGCCAGAGATTCGCGCCGCTTGTCCGGTGCCGCTGATCGCAGACATTCACTTCACGCACCGGCTCGCGCTGCGCGCGATCGCGGCAGGCGTGGACAAAGTGCGATTGAATCCGGGCAACGTCGGCAGCACCGAGCGCGTGCGTGAAGTCGTGCGTGCCGCGGCCGATGCGGGCGTTGCGCTGCGCATCGGAGTGAATTCCGGCTCCATTGAGAAAGATTTGCTCGAGAAGCACGGATGGCCGGCGCCGGAGGCCATGGTCGAAAGCGCGTTGCGCCATTGTGCAACTGTGGAAGAAATGGGTTTCCGCAATTATGTGGTGAGTCTCAAGTCCACCGACACGCGCACGGTGCTCGCCGCCAACCGTCTGTTCGCCGCATGCAGCGACGTGCCGCTGCACCTTGGAGTGACCGAGGCGGGGCGGCCGGGCTACGGCTCGCTCAAGAGTGCCGTGGGTCTTGGCGCGCTGCTGATGGACGGCATCGGCGACACGATTCGCGTCAGTCTCACGGGAGATCCGGTCGCGGAGATTCCCGTGGCCTACGACATCCTGAAGGCCACCGGCGCGCGAGTCACCAGTCCAGAGTTGATCGCCTGTCCGACTTGCGGACGGATCGAGATCGACCTGGAAAAATTGATGAACGATCTCGAGCAGCGGCTGCGCGGCGAAACCGTCCCCGTCAAGATCGCCGTGCTCGGATGCGTGGTGAACGGACCCGGCGAAGCCAGTGAGGCGGACATCGGAATCGCGGGCGGAGGCGGCAAGGGAATCCTCTACCGCAAGGGGCAACAGGTCCGGATCGTGAAGGAATCTGAAATGCTGGATGCTTTGGTCGAGGAAGTGCGCGCCTGGAAGGCTGAGCGCAGCGGAACCTCCGGCGTCTGACCGCTTGCGCTGAGGTCTCCGCAGGGCGATAACTAGGGGGTCCGCGTAGGCTCGATTTTGGCCCATCCGTCGCTCCCGGCTTCGCTGCTGCCCTTCGCCGCACTGTTGAAGGGGGCGGCGGAAGACTTTCTCCAACTCGACGCCCAGCTTTGGATCGCGCGAGCGCCCGGCTCGGTGGACTTGGTGGGCGGTCCCGCCGAGATGCCCGGCTCCATGAGCGCCAGCATGGCCTTGGGGCGCGGAGTCTTCTGCGCGGCCCAGAATCGTCGTGATGACCGCGTGCGAGTTCGGATTCTGCGCAACAAGAGCGAGGGCGGCAACCAGGAGTGGTCGGGCCGCGTCGGCACGCTTTACACCAAGAAGGGGCCGCCGCGCAGCCTGGTCGTCCTGAAGCAGCAGTTCGACACCGACGGCGCCGGCTGGATGATGGAAATGATCGCGGCCATGATCGGCCTGCGGCGCACGCACCAACTCAACACCCCAAAACAAGGCTTTGACCTTGTTCTCTGGGACCAGCTTCCGGTTTCGGACGGCTACGCCCGTTCGGCAAGCCGTGCTACGGCCATCTCTCTCGCCCTCAAGGGCGCAACCGGGCTCGACAAGAAACGGGTCGATGGCGTGCGCGTGGCGCGCGCGGTCGCCTACGGTCAACAAGAGGTGTTGGGCCGCTTCGTGGGTCTCACTCCCACGCTGACGGCCGGCATGGCCCGGGTGGGCAGTTTGCTCACGACCGAGCACAGCCTGGATCCGGTCATGAACTGGGTGCCGCTTCCCGACCACGTCAACGTGGCGGTCGTGGACCTTGGATTCGGCTCGCTGATCGCGCAAGACGTCCTCGATTCGGTCGTGGTCGGCACCCACATGGGGCTTGAGCGAATGAACGCTGCCCTGGTGAAGGCTAAGCAGAATCCGCGCGGCGGCTGGGGCCAGGTCAGCCCCACAGAGTTCGAGGGCGGGCTGCGCAACCACGTTCCCGTGAAGGAGACCGGCGCCGACTGGCGCGCGGACTTCAAGGAGGTGGAGCGCCAGTGGGTGGAGAAGGTGGTGCCGGAAACTTCCTATCGGCTCCGCGCGCTCGCCGAACATCACGTCCGCGAAGCTGGCCGGGCGCGACGCTTCCTCGACAGTCTCCAGGAATACGCACGCACACGCCGCGACGAGCATTTGATCGAAGCCGGTCGCGCCATGACCGGCTCGCAGCGTTCGCTCGCAGAGAAGTGCGGCATCTCCCACGACGAAGTGAATGGTTTCCTGGCGCTGCTCAACGAGGGCGGTCGCAAGGCTGGCTACTTCGGCGCGCGCATGGCGGAGGCTGGTGGCAGTTCCATGATTTGCGTGCTCGCCCAAGCCTCGGCGATGGAAAAGTTGCGCGAGTTGCTGCGTGACTTCTCGAAGAAGCGCAAGACGCACGCGGTTCTGCTGCCCGGCAGCGGACAGGGCGGCGTCCTGAGCGCGTGGTGGGAAGGCGTGCTCGAGACCGTGGCCGACGCGGACTCTGAAGATGAACCGCTGAGTCCGATCGTGCGCAAACCAGAGGGAGTGGTCGCTGATGATGACGCTGAATAAAGTCACTTGGCTCGCCAGCGTGATGCTGGCGGCCTCCTGTGTCGTGGGACCGCCGGCGGCCGTCGTGGATCCGGCCTCGGATCAGCGACACACCATCGAAGACCGTGGCTTCGATGCTCTGCACTACCGCATCGCGCTGCGGATTCCAGGTGACACGGCGCGCTTCAGCGGCGCAGTGGATTTGATTCTGCTTGCGCAGCGTCCGCTCGCGCGGGTCGTGCTCGACGCCGCAGACATGACCATTTTGTCTGCTCAGGCCAACGGCGAGCCGGCCGTCTTCCGTCACACGGGCCCGCGACTGGTGATCGAATTGCCGGAACCGATCCCCGCCGGTCGCAGTGCCACGGTGCACGTGGAATACAAAGTTGAGAACCCTTTGGCGGGCGCGCACTTCTCCCTGCCGCAAGATCTGGGAACCACGCACGTTCCGCAAGTCTTCACCCAAGGCGAGGATGAGCGCGCGCGCTTCTGGCTGCCGTGCGTCGATTCACCCCACGAGCGCGCCACTCACGAGATCAGCCTCACCGTGCCGCTCTCTTGGGAAACGATTGCTGCGGGTGCGCAGACCGGCCGCGTGACGGATCCCGTGGCCTCCACCGCCACGGTGACCTGGAAGCTGGATCGGCCGATGCCGGCCTATCTCTTCACCTTCGCTGCAGGTCCCTTCGTCCGCATTGAAGACAAGTGGGAGGGTACTCCCATCACGCACTACGTCGAGCCCGGAGATTTCGGCGCCGCGCGCGCATCCTTCGCCTCCACTCCGGATGTGCTCGGCTTCTTCTCCTCGTACACGGGATTCCGCTATCCCTATTCCAAGTACGCCCACGTTGCGGTGCGAGACTTCCCGTTCGGCGGCATGGAGAACGTCAGCGCCACCACAGTGACGCGCGGCGCCCTGCACTCTGCCGCGGAGCAAGCGGTTCAACCCACCTGGGGTTTGGTGGCGCACGAAGCCGCGCACCAGTGGTTCGGAGATCTCGTGACTGCCGCGAGTTGGCCGCACATTTGGCTGAACGAAGGATTCGCGACTTACTTCACCAATCTGTATCAGCGCCACGCAGAAGGCGAAGAAGCCTTCCTGCACGGCTACGGAGGCACGCTGGACTCCTACTTGAACGCCTGTCGCGGCAAGAATCTGCGCGCGCTCGTCAAGTATGAGTATCGGTTGCCGATGGATCTCTTCTTCGACGGCACGGTGTACCCGGGCGGTGCTTCACGCTTGCACTTGTTGCGCGGCATTCTCGGCGAGGAAAAGTTCCGCGCAGGCTTGAAGCTCTATCTCGAGCGCAACGCCTTCCAATCCGTGACCAGCGACGCCTTCGAAGCCGCCATGAGTGAGGCTGGAGGCCGCGACCTGCACGCATGGTTCGCCGAATGGGTGCACGCCCCGGGTTATCCCGAGGTGGAGATCACTTGGCAGGTCGATGCGCAGGGAGACGCAGTGGTGAAACTGCGGCAAACGCAGAGCACGTCCGCAGGAGTACCTGCAGTCTTCGACTTCCCTCTGGAGGTGCGGTGGCAAGAAGGCAGCGCCACGCGCGCGCAGCAACTCGTCGTGGATGAGCGTGAAGAGTCTTGGACTCTGGATCTGGGCGCAGACTTCACCGGCTTCCTCGAGTTCGATCCCGAGGCCTGGGTGCCGGCGCGTTGGAAGTTGCTCGAAGCCGGCAGCGCCGCTCGCGCCCGCGCCGTGCACGCGAGCAGCGCGCGCATTCGTTCGCTCGCGTGCCGCGAATTGGCGGCAAGCGGTGACCCGGCCGCCATCGGCGTGCTTTGGGAAGTGGCGCTGCGTGATGCGCTGCCCGCGCTTCGCGTGGAAGCGGTTGGACTTCTCGCTCCCTTTCTCGTTACAGATGACGCTGCGCGCTTGATCACCCTCTGGCGCGGCGAGCAGTCCGTGTCCGTGCGTTCCGCGTGGTGGCGCGCGCTCGGTCGGTTCGGCGCCGAGGCCCCCGTGAATGATCTGATGATCCGGGTGCTCTACGACACGAGCGCCTTGGTCCAGGACCGCGCAGTCGCGTTGCGGAGTTTGGCGGCTGCCGCGGACCCGCATGGTCGGCGCAGCATGCTGAACTCGCATGTCTTCGACAAGAGTTTGCCTGAAGCGTTGCAACTCGCGGCGATTGCGCAACTCGCCGTGGACTTCCCGGACGGGACCACCCGCAGCTTCCTGTTGCCGCTGACGTACTCAGGAACTGCGGAGACGCCGTGGCGGGCAGCGGCGCTGCGGGCGCTCGTGCACTGGCTCGCCGAGGATCCCGAGAAGGATCCGGCTGTGGCCTCCGTGGTCTACTCCTATAAAAAGGCGCTGCTCTCCTCCAGCGCCGTGCTGCGGCGCGCGGCCGCCGAAGGAGCCGGCAAGTATCCGCAGCACTTCGGTCCCGAGATCCGCGAACTCATGCGCCGGGAACCCGACGCTCGGATTCGGCGCGTGCTCGAAGGCGCGAACTAGCGCACGGCCGTCGGTCGTCGACCAAGCTCCGCTGCGCTCGCTTGGAGCAGGCTGAGATTCGCGCGCGGACGGCCCTCGCGTAGGGCCAACGTAATCTCGCGGTGGGCGATGGCCCACTCGCGCGCGGCAAAGCCCGCTCGTTGCGCGCGGGAGCGCTGTTGTTCGCAAGCGCCCGAGATCTGGGCCCGGCGCGCAGAGAGCACCGTGAGCCGTGACTCGAGCACCGTGAGCTCAGGCCGATGCAGGGCGAGAACTTCGGACGCGTCTGGGCGCGCGCGTCCAGCGCCCGCAGCCTCCATGCGCAGCTCTTCCTCCACGGCGCGCACGATCTCGATTAATGTGTCTCGGCGGTTGCTAGTTGCGCGAGCATCTTCATCCAGCAGATCGGTGATGAAGGTGCTTGCCGCAGCGATCTTGCGCACGTGCACCTCGTGCGTTTGGGCGATCGCGTCGGCGAGCGGAATGATCGCCAACTCGGCCTCTGCGCATGCGACGCTGGTGGAATAACTGGCGCGCATGCGCCGGGCAACCTGCGTTGCCAAGCCATCGCCGAGCGGATCGGCTGCGATGGCGTGGGAGCGCAACAATTCTTGGTGGAAGGCGCCGAGCGCGAGCACGGCGGGTTCGACCCCTTGAACTTCATAGGGAAAGGATTCGAGCAGCGGCAGCAGCCGGCCGCAGTAAGCCTCCATGGCCGTCCAGCCGGCGGCGCAAGCGCGGGCCGAGGGCTGAAGCGCGTGAATCCGCGCGAGCGCTTGTTCAAGAGCGGGAGATGCGGGATCGAAGGCCTCACCTACGACTTGCTCCAGGGCACTGAGTTCAAAGTCCGCGCCGGCTCGGATCGTGCTCGTCGCTGCGGGCCACGGCGCGAGGGCTGTGGGCGCGCTGGAGCAAGAGACACCCAATAGCGCGGCCACCAGGGCGGCGAGCGGAAGCTGGAGTCTCATCAGTGAAGTCAGAATAACACGGGCAAAGCCCTGCTCTAGGACGGCCCATTTTCAGACGATTCGAAGGTATTGTGATGGACCGATCATGCGCGGCTGACCCTGGCAGCGCGGATCAAAACATCATCATGAAAAACGGAAACACTCTTTTGATTGCCGCTGCGGCACTTGCCCTCGGCGGAGCTGGCTACGCGCTCGGCAGCATCTCGAACCAAGAACCGCAGGACGCTGCTAGCGCGGCGCCCAAGCCGGGAGCGGAGCATGAAATTCTCCGGAAAGACGCCGGCAACTGGAACGCCAACGTGAAGATCTGGATGGATCCGAACGCGCCTCCGATGGAAATGCCGGCCACCGAGAGCAACCACTGGACCTGCAACGATCTGTGGATGGTCACCGAGTTCAACACTCCGGACGGCTCCTTCAGCGGCCGCGGCATCGGCGGCTGGGATTCCGAGAAGAAGCGCTACGTCTCCGCTTGGGTGGATTCGAGCAGCATGCATCTCACTACGATGGTCGGCACCTATGACAAGAACACGAAGATCATCACCTTCACAGGCGAGGCGCCGGATCCGGCCACCGGGAAGATGACGAAGATTCGCGCGACCACCGAGTACCCGGATGCGAACAAGCGTCGTTACACGCATTACACCACTCCGGCGGGCGGCGTCGAGACCAAGAGCCTGGAGATCACTTACACGCGCGCTCAATAGGGAAAGCACATGAAGCCGAGCGCCGCTGAGTTGCGTGCACTAGCACGCCGCGATGCGGCGCTCGGTACTTTTTTGAAGCGGCTAGGCCCCTATCCGAAC
>CAZCXL010000140.1:0-6946 GCA_964502625.1 uncultured Planctomycetales bacterium
CTCCATGTCGATGCGCAGACAGGAACAATGCTTGGATGGGCAAGGGAGCCTGCGGATCTGTTGCCTTGGTACCCGGACGGATTTGACATCTTCAATGCGCCGCGCACCGTCCTCGGCGATGTGGACCGGGACGGACTGACCGAAGTCGGAATTCTGAGCAACGGATTGTCGGTGGACATCCCCGGCAATGTCTTCACGCCCTGGCATCTCGCCATCGTGGGACAGCGCACCTTGTTTCAGCCTTCTTCCACGCGCCCGGGCCAAAAACTCGACTACACAATCACCATTCCAGGTGCGCCGGATCACAACTACTTCTTGCTGCTCTCCCTGGGATTTGATCGTGACGGCGGCGCACGGGTGGACGGTTGGAAGACCCAGCTTGTCACCGATGCGGCATACGCGACGACGCTTGCCGGCCGCTACCCAGGGCGCCTCGACGCGCGCGGCGTCGGTCAGCAGAGTGTGAGATTACCCCTCAACCCTTCACTCTCGGGCAAGACGCTCTACGCAAAGGCTGTGGTTTGGAAGCCCGGCAGCACGAGCGAAGTCTGGACCATGTCCAGCCTGGGGATCACGGAGATTCGCTGAGCTCGCGGCGGACTCCAGGCGGGATGGCCTGCAGAGCGGGGGTGCTTCGACTAGAATTGCACTCCATTCTCGGCAGGCACCTGTGAAAACAATCGACTTCGAGGAGCAGTTCGGCGTCAACGCCGGCTACGTGGAGGCTCTCTACGAACAGTGGCAGGCCGATCCTGCCGCGGTGGATGAGGAATGGAGCCGAATTTTCGCTGACCTGGGCAACGGAGCGGTTCCCCCGGCCGCGACCCCGGCGTCGCCCCAGTCCGATGACCGCGACTACCTTCCACTGCGAGGAATCGCAGCGCGCATCGCCGCCAACATGACGGCCAGTCTCGAAGTGCCCACCGCCACTTCGGTGCGCACGCTCCCGGTCAAGGTGCTCGACGAGAACCGGCGCATCGTCAACGCGCACATGCGCGATCGCGCGCTCGGCAAGACTTCGTACACGCACTTCATCGCCTTCGCGATGGTGCGAGCGGTGCGCGAGCTGCCGAACGTGCAGTCCTACTTCGAAGACCGCGACGGCCAAGCCTTCAAGGTCACACCGAAACGCGTGAACCTCGGGCTTGCCGTGGATGTGGAAGGTCGCGACGGCGCGCGCTCCTTGGTGGTGCCGAACGTGCGCGGCGCCGAAGTGATGAACTTTCTCGAGTTCTATCACGCCTATCAAGACAAGATCGAACGCTCGCGCAAGAACGCTCTGACTGCCGAGGACTTCGCGGGCACCACTTTTTCGCTCACCAATCCGGGCGGGATCGGCACCGAGGCTTCGGTGCCGCGTCTCATGAAGGGACAGGGTCTGATCCTGGCCACCGGGGCGATCGGCGTGCCGGTGCACGTGCGCGGCATGAGCGCGCAGGCGCTCGCGGAGCTCGCGATCGGTCCGGTGATGACCGTGACCAGCACCTACGATCACCGCACGGTGCAAGGCGCGGAGAGCGCGCGGCTGTTGCAGCGGCTCGAGGCTCTGCTCGACGGCGCCGACGGCTTCTATGAAGAGATTTTCCAGAGCTTGCGGGTGCCGTGGAGACCCGTGCGCGACGAGCGTGACGCCAACTCCGCGCATGACACGCGCGCGACCGACAAGCAGGCGCGCGTCTGGCAGTTGATCAGCGCCTATCGCACGCGTGGATGCCAGCTCGCCGACCTCGACCCTCTCGAGTACCGCCCTGACCTGCATTCCTCACTCGACCCCGCGTGGTACGGATTCACGATCTGGGACCTCGACCGCGAGTTCCTGACCGACGGCTTGTGTGGCAAGCGCATGATGACTTTGCGCGAAGTGCTCGACGTCTTGCGGGAGTCGTATTGCCGCCGCTGGACCGCCGAGGCGATGCACATCGTGGATCTTGAGCGCAAGACCTGGATGCGCGAGCGCATCGAGCCGCGGCGCAACGAGCCGGTGTTCGATCTCGAGCACCGCAAACGCATCCTCTCGCGCCTGGTGCAGGCCGAAAACTTCGAACATTTCATGCAGACGCGCTATCCGGGCACCAAGCGCTTTTCGCTGGAGGGCTCGGACATGATGCTGCCGGCGATGGCCGAGATGCTCGACCGCCTGGCCGCTGACGGCGTGCGGCGCGTGGTGATCGGCATGGCGCACCGCGGGCGTCTGGCGCTCATGGGAACGATTCTGGGCCGCCCTTACGAGCGCATCTTCAAGGAGTTCGAGGGCGTCGCGCTGCCGGAGATGCCCGAGGGCAGCGGCGACGTGAAGTATCACGTCGGTCAGCGGGGAACTTACCGCACGCCCATCGGCAGCGAGATCGAAGTGATTCTCACCGCCAACCCCAGCCACCTTGAAGCGGTGGATCCGGTGGTCTGCGGCATGGTGCGCGCCTTCCAAGACCGCGAGGGCGACGCCGAACGCCGCCAGACCGTGGGAATTTTGGTGCACGGCGACGCGGCTTTCACCGGCCAAGGTGTGGTCGCCGAGACCTTGCAGATGAGCGAACTCGCCGGCTATCGCACCGGCGGAACGATTCACTTGATCGTGAACAACCAGATCGGCTTCACTGCCGGTCCGGACGACTGCTACAGCACCTACTACTGCTCCGACCTCGCAAAGATGGTGCAGGCGCCGATCCTGCACGCGAACGGCGACTACCCCGAAGCCGTGCTGCGCTCCACGCACGTCGCAGTGGATTACCAGCGGCAGTTCCACTCCGACGTCGTGATTGATCTCGTTGGCTACCGCCGTCGCGGCCACAACGAGGGCGACGAGCCGGCCTACACCCAGCCGCTGCTCTATCAGCGCATCGCCAAGCACCCGAGCGTGCGCCAGAACTACATTGATTTGCTGGGACGCCGCGGCGACATGAGCCGCGAGGAAACCGAACAGGTTGCCTCGGAATATGATGAACGATTGCGCGTGGCGTTGGAAGCGTGGCGCGCGCAGGGCGGCGGCAAGCCGGTTACTCAGGATGACGTCCAGCCCAAGGTTTTCGCGCGAGACGACCACGCTGCCGACTGGTGCGAAGCGACTGCGCCCGAAACCGGCGTTGCGGTGGAGACTCTCGTTTCGATCATTGATCGCAGCAACGCAATGCCCGAAGGCTTCACGGTGCACCCGAATCTGTTGCGCCAACTCAAGCGTCGTGAAGAGATGGTGCGCGGCGTCAAGGACGTGGACTGGGGTTGCGCGGAGGCGCTGGCGCTCGGCACGTTGATCCAGGAGGGCGTCGGCATTCGGCTGACCGGACAGGACAGCCAACGCGGCACTTTCAGTCATCGCCACGCCGTCATCCGCGATCAGAAGACCGGCGCCGATCACGTGCCGCTGGCCGGCTTGCGCGAGGGGGCGCGCGTGGAGTTCCGCTCTTCGCTGCTCTCCGAAGAGGCGGCGGTGTCCTTCGAGTACGGCTACACCCAAGCCGCCGAGAACACGCTCGTCGCGTGGGAAGCGCAGTTCGGTGACTTCGCCAACGGCGCGCAGATTCCGATTGATCAATTCATCGCCGCAGGCCAAGCCAAGTGGGGGCAGAGCAGCGGTCTCGTGATGCTGCTGCCACACGGCTACGACGGCCAAGGCCCGGAACACTCGAGCGCGCGCATCGAGCGTTGGCTGCAGATGTGCGCCGAAGGCAACCTCACCCTCGCGAACTGCACGAGTGCGGCGCAGTACTTCCACCTGCTGCGACGCCACGTTGCGGAGGGCATGAAGCATCCGCTGATCGTGTTCACGCCGAAGTCGCTGCTGCGCGATCCGCGCGCGATGAGTCCGATCGGCGGGCTCGCCGCCGGACGATTCGAACCCATCCTCGACGACGCCGCCGCGAATGCGAAGCAAGTCAAGCGCGTGATTCTCTGCAGCGGGCAACTCGGGCACGATCTGCGCGACGCACGAGATCAGCGCCAGCGCAGCGACGTGGCCGTGCTGCGGCTGGAGCAGCTCTATCCCTTCCCGCGCGCCGCAATCAGCGCGGCGTCCAAGCGCTTTGGCGCGGCGGCGTGGATCTGGGCGCAAGAAGAACCCCGCAACATGGGTGCGTGGTGCTTCGCCGCCGATCGTCTCGCCGACTGCGGCGTGCGCGCCGAATACGCCGGACGCCCCGCAGCGGCGAGCCCCGCCACCGGAACCTACTCGCGTCACCTTGCGGAGCAAGCCGGCGTAATAGAACGCGCGCTGGGCGCTGCCGCGGAGTAGACTTCGCGCAACCCTCGGATCCCTTCGGAATGAGCGAGCAACGCGGTTTCATAATCCCGATCGGCGGTGCGGAGGAAAAACTCCGCGACCAGGCGATCTTGCGCCGCTTCGTGAAAGTGGCCGGTGGTCGGCACGCGCGCATCGCCGTGATCCCCACCGCCTCGCAATTGCGTGAAACCGGGCGGAATTACGTGCGGATTTTCGAGAAGGACATCGGCGTTCATGAGGCGCGTGTGCTGTCTTACGAAGGCCGCGATGACGCCGCGAACGACGACTGGTTCCGCTTCCTCGAGAAGGCCAGCGGCGTGTTCTTCACCGGCGGCAATCAATTGCGCCTCTCCACGACCATCGGCGGCACGCGCGTCACTCAGTTGATCCGCGACCGCAACCGCGACGAGGAACTGCACGTCGCCGGTACGAGCGCCGGCGCGTCCTTCCTCTCCGAGCACATGATCGCCTACGGCGAAGACGGCGGAAATCCGCGCGCGGACAAGGTGCAGCTTTCGCCGGGCATGGGTCTGACCCAACTCGCGATCATTGACCAGCACTTCGTGCAGCGCGACCGACTCGGTCGTTTGCTCAGCGCGCTGGCCTATAACCCGCGCTTGGTGGGCATCGGGCTGGACGAAGACACAGCTGCCTTCATGGATCCGGACGACCGCATCGAGGTGGTGGGCAGCGGCGCCATCACGGTCGTGGACCCGTCAGCCATGGAGTTTTCGTCCATGGACTCCGTGCACCGGCACGCGCCGGTCTCCGTGATCGGCATTCACTTGCACGTGCTCACCGAAGGCGCCACTTTCGACGTGCGCACCCGCAAAGCCGGCCCGCCGCCCCGGCGGTAGGATCGCAGGCGCTGTCGTTCGACTGCTGCAATCCTGCAGCACCACACGGAGTACGGTTGTCTCGATTGTCACTGTACGGAGCCGAAGAGTCGTCCGTCAGCCTGACATGAAGCACGACGCTCCCCACTCCTGCTGCCACACTGAGCCTCAAGACGGCCAATCGCCGGCGGCGCCTGTGCCCGGCGCCCAGTACACCTGCCCGATGCACCCGGAAGTGGTGCAAGACGGTCCCGGCTCGTGCCCGAAGTGCGGCATGGCCTTGGAGCCGATGGCAGCCAGCGCCGAGGAAGGTCCCGATCCCGAACTCTCCAGCATGACTCGCCGCTTTTGGGTGAGCAGCGCGCTCGCTCTGCCGCTCTTGATCGTGGCGATGATGAACATCGGACCGGGATGGCTGCAACTATTGCTTGCAACGCCGGCCGTTTTGTGGGGTGGCTGGCCCTTTTTCGCGCGCGGCTGGGTTTCAGTGCGCAAACGCAGTCTGAACATGTTCACTTTGATTGCGCTCGGCACGGGCACTGCCTATCTCTATAGCCTGTTCGCCTTGCTGATGCCCGAGCGCATCCCCGCAGAGATGCGTGGACATTATTATTTCGAAGCGTCCGCGGTGATCATTGCGCTGGTCCTGCTCGGACAAGTGATGGAGCTCCGCGCCCGAGGCGCCACGCGCTCCGCCATGCGCGCGCTGCTCGCGCTCGCGCCGAAGACTGCGCGTCGCATTGACAACAGCGGTAAGGAAGCAGACGTACCGCTTGAATCCATCCAAGCAGGCGACCGCTTGCGCGTGCGCCCGAGCGAGCGCGTCCCGCTCGACGGAGAAGTGCTCGACGGTGCAAGCGCGGTAGATGAATCCGCTATGACGGGGGAGTCGCTGCCCGTCGAGAAACGCGCGGGGGATCACGTCACCGGCGGCACTCTCAATGGCCTCGGCACCTTAGTGATGCGCGTCGAAAAGGTGGGCGGAGACACTCTGCTTGCCCGCATTGTGCAGATGGTGGGCGAAGCGCAGCGCAGCCGTGCGCCCATCCAAAAGTTGGTGGACCGCGTTTCTTCCGTCTTCGTGCCGGTCGTCATTCTGATTGCGGTCGGGACTTTCGCCACTTGGATGGCGCTCGGCCATCCGGCAGTGGCTCTCACCAGCGCCGTTGCCGTATTGATCATCGCCTGTCCCTGCGCGCTCGGCTTGGCCACGCCCATGTCGGTGATGGTGGGCACCGGTCGTGGGGCGCGCGCGGGAATCCTGCTCAAAGATGCTGAAGCGCTCGATCTCCTGGAGAAAATCAACGTGTTGGTGGTGGACAAAACCGGCACGCTCACTGCTGGCAAGCCTGCGTTGAGCGCCGTCCGAACTCTTCCCGGCTTCGCGGAAGACGAGTTGCTTGCGCTAGCCGCGAGTCTGGAGCGTGGCAGTGAGCATCCCATTGCTGCGGCCGTGGTGGCCGGCGCCCAAAGACGCGGGCTGGAGTTCCAAGCGGTTAAGGATTTCCGGGCGGAAAGCGGCGTGGGTGTGCATGGAATCATTGGCGGACGAAGTGTTGAACTTTCCAATCGCGCTCACTCTGCTCTGGAAGACGCGGTCGGCACGCTGCGCAGCCAGGGCGCCACCGTGATCTATGCGCGAGTGGATGGGCGTGAAGCCGGCATCCTCGCGGTTGCCGATCCAGTGAAGGATTCCACGCCCGCTGCGCTCGCCGATCTCGAGCGTGAGGGCGTGCGCGTGATCATGCTCACCGGCGATCACCGCGCAACCGCGGAAGCCGTTGCGCGGCAGTTAGGTATCCAGGAAGTCGTGGCGGGTGTCCTTCCCGACGGCAAGCTGGCCAAGGTGAAATCCCTGTGCGCCGAGGGCGCCCGCGTGGCGATGGCCGGCGCCGGC
>CAZCXL010000141.1:0-4428 GCA_964502625.1 uncultured Planctomycetales bacterium
GCGCTACCTCTGGAAACAGGATGTTTCTCATCTCGCGGCGCTACTACGGAGGAAACTATGTGCCGCTCTGGCCGGTTCCTTCTGCACAGATCCAGGCGCCGTCGTCGCAGGAACCCAAGACGGGGTTGGCAGCGTGGGGGATGGACGCCGACCCCGTCGTGGCCACCAGCGTTGTTACACAGCGAACTTTCTACGAAGCCCTCGCTTCCTACGACTTCGGAAGGTCGGAGATGAGTCGGCAATACCGCAAGCTGGGCACGGCCGCGCTTGCCAACTCTGGTCCGCTACTTCATGGCATGCAGCTCGCATTCCTGGAAGAACACGGAGAAAGTGTTGCTCGCGAAGCTTGGCTGCAACTCCTGGAAGATGGACGCGACGGCGCACGGGAGCGCGCCATCTACCTGGATTTCCTCGAGCGCCACGCAGATTCGCTGGATTCCCGAGAGCGGGAAGCCTTCGCAAAACTAGCCGCGACCGTCTCCCCGCAAGACTCGGGCGCCTTGCTCTCAGTAGCGCGCATTTACGCCAAACTCGGTGATTCTGGTCGGGCGGAGCGCATTTACCAATGGCTTGCTTCTCTCGCCACGGCTGAAAGTTGGCTGCAGGACGGCTCCGGCTCCATTTCCGCATTCTCATTGCTCGAAGAGGTGCCGAAGGTTCTCGAAGGAGAAGCGCTCCTGCGGACGCTTCAAGCCATTCTGGAGCGTACGGATCCTGGCGGCTCTTTCTGGGAGCGCGAACGATTCTTCAGCGTGAGCCTGCTGACCTGGCTGCGAGTCGCCGGCGCGAACGTCGCCCTCGAGCATTGTTCCGAAATATTGAGCAGGATCGGGAGTCTCCGCGAGGGTTTGCTGCGCAACTCGGCATTAGCTGCGGCACGCATGCTCGCGGACAGTGGGCGTCATGACGAAGCTTTGCGCATGCTAGAGATCGCCCTCTGCCGTTTCGATGAAGGCGACGTCACCTTCCCTGAAGAGGAGTGGTATGACACGGAGGACAGGATGGCGCCGGTGCAAACCTCTCTGTACTCCCTGTTGACGGTGTTTCCGGGCGGAGCGGAGCGGCCCTCGCTTTCTCCCGCATGGTTGCTGATGGCCACAGAGGCCGCACTGCTATGGCAGAAGTCAGGACGCCTCCACGAAGTCACCGCTCGCGTTTTGCTCCCTCTGCTCGCGGCGCGTCTGTGCGAGGCTCAAGAGCAGACCGCCGCGCGACCCTTATTGGAGGCGTTCTGGGCCATGCCTCAACTTTCCCCGGAAGAGCGGTCGATCGCGCTCGACCGGGAACGCATGCTCGGCGGCGAGGCGCGCGCACGCGCCGAGGAATCCGCGCTCTTGGAAGAACTCACTCTGGATCCCTTCCGTGTGCCAGCAGTGCTGGAGCGCATCTCCACGGAGCGGGGCGCATCCATCGCGCTCGCCATGGGGGAGAGTTTCGCTGTCTGGCATTCGCAGCGCGTCGTCGTGGAAGCCTTGATCAAGTTTGCCGAGGCTGCAGGTGCGGCCGATCGCGCGCAGTACTGGGTGGCGCGCCGCGAGGCCTGTGTTACAGCCGCGGCGGAATTGAAGATTGAGTGGTAGCGCTGCCTAGCGATTGCGCTCGTAGGCGGGCAATTGCAACAAGTTCGGATCGAGAGCGGTCAGGGCTTCTTCCAGACGTGCCAACAACTCGGTCTCTCCCGCGTCACGTAGCCGTGCCCGTAGCAGCCGCGAGGTATCCGAGGGCGAGAGATTGAGGCCGTCGAGACTGCCCGTGGAGGCCGGTCGACGCGCGAAACTGGCAAGCAGCAATTCGGTCGCGTCCTTGAACTCACCGCGCACGATGGCGAGCCGGGCTTGTCCGGCCAACGCGAGTGCGACGAAGTGGTCGGAAGAATCACGGTCACGCGGATTGGCCTGGATCGATGTTTCGAAGTGGCCGATGGCGTGCGTGTAGGCCTCATGAGCCTGCAAGTTCTTGGCATCCCGGCGATAGAACTCGGCGCTGGTGTAGGACGCGACACCGCAGTACCAAACCCAATTCAAAGGCGGGTTCGGTTCCGAAAGCCGCGCGAGGTAGGCCTGCTCCAACTTTTCCACGCCGTGATCGGCGACCAAGCGATTGCGCCAGCGATCGTGCAGGTCCCAGGAATCGGGAAAGCGCCGCAAGCCGGCTTCGACGGCCTGCTCTGCAGGTCCGAAGGCGCTGAGCTGCACGAGGAAGTCGTAGTGGGCCACCACGTGGCCGGCTTCCCCGAGCGGATGCTGGGCCAGAATGGCGAAGGTCGCGTGAACGTCGGCGAGCCATGCGGCGGGCCAGCTTTGCTTGGCGTCCACGGCAGCACGAATCGCTGCGCGACGTGCGTCCGCGAAGAGACCGAGGACAGCCATGGCGTTCCAACTCGTCTCGCCGACGGGCAGCGCGCGCACTGCGCGCTCGGCGCGGAGCGCAGCCGCGGCCGGATCACCGAGGAAGTGCGCCGTGATGGCGGCACTCGCGTCCAGGCGCCAGCCCGTGATCCCGGCAGCTTCGGCTGAGAGGAGCGCCTGTTGAGCATCTTCGAGCAAGAGTCGCGCGTACTTGGGCGCCGTGGCGGGATCTGCTGCCAGCCGCTGAGCCGTCTCTGGTGCGAGCGCGAGGGCCAGTCGTGCCTCTGCCAACGCGAGCAGGACAGCGGGATCACGCGAAGCGCTCGGGCCGGACGCATCGACTTGCGCGTTCAATCCTTCCCAATTGAGAGGAGGAGCCGAGGCCGGGGCGTAAGCGAGGCTGCGTGTCCAAGCCTCCGGATCCACGGCTTCCGGCCGTGTTCCCAGGCCGCGGTGCACCACCGCCAAGCTGCGCGCGCGCGGAGATTCCTGTCCGATGCGCTCGAGCGCGCCGATCAACCCTTCGCGCTCCGGAGCGGCGAGTGGTCCGCGCAGAGCATCGCCAATCAACTCGACCGTCGCGGCTGACTCGCTGCGGGCCAGCGCCTCGAGGGCGAGTTTGCTCAACTCCAGATCTAAACCGAATAAAGCCAGCCGCAGCAGATCCGCAGGCACGGCTTGCGGATTTTCGCGAGCGGCCTCGAGGAGCGCACGCTGCAAATCGCGGTCTCCGCCCTGGAAGGCTGCTTCCACGGCTTCGCGGTCGCGTGCGTCACGGCTGGCGACGCGCTCCGGCAAGGAACGGTCGCCTCGCGCGGGCGGCGGCGCGGGAGCTTCACGCTTCTCAATGCCTTCGCGCACGGTCTGAAACACCGAGTCAGTGTCCCAGGCATAGAACACGTCATAAGCCTCTGAGCCGTCGAGCTCGACCATGATGTGGCGGGGGGAGACGCGCGTGCCTTCGAAATACTTCTCGAACAAAATCGGCTCAATGGCGATGTGCTCGCCGCATGTCACGGTGCCGAAGCGCGGGCACGGAATGCGGTGGCCTTCCTCGTCGTAGTCCCGCGGAGTATGCCGATAGACCGAGGCGATCACGCAGCCGTATGGCGCGTAGCGCGCGGCGATCTCCGGCTGGCGATAGCGCACGCCGGCGTAATGTTCACTGGCGATCTCTCCATCCATGTTGACGCAAATCAGAATGGCCTGATGGGTGCGTTGCGCCACGGCGAGGGCGTCCTCCCAGCCTCGTTGCCAGTCGATCAGGCCAGGCTTAGCCCAATCCTCTGCGGTGGGCGCGAACCACATTTTTTCGCGATCTACTCCCGGATCAGGTCCGCCCTGCGCATGCGCGAGTCCTGAAAATCCAAGCCAAGCGCAGGCGAGGAGGAGCAGTTGGGACGCGCGCATCGCTCCATCATAGTGCGGGGCTATACTCCGACTCCCGCGCACTTGGCCGGGGAAATCCCTTTGAGCGTCGCCACCTCGCTGACCGCGCGCATCGAGCGCGAATGCGCCTGCTTGCACGCGGTGCGGTCAGAACTCGGCCGAGTCATTGTCGGTCAAGACGCTTTGGTGGAAGGGCTGCTGATCGGACTGCTCGCCGACGGTCACGTGCTCATCGAAGGCCTACCCGGTCTGGCAAAGACGCTGGCGGTGCAATCCCTCGCGCACGCGATCGGCGGCAGTTTTCATCGCGTTCAGTTCACGCCAGACCTTCTGCCCTCCGATTTACTAGGCGCGCAGATCTATCGCCCCCAGTCCGGAGAGTGGGTGCTGCGCGAAGGGCCGGTGTTCGCCAATTTCGTGCTGGCCGACGAAATCAACCGCGCCCCAGCGAAAGTGCAGTCAGCCTTGCTGGAGGCGATGCAGGAGCGTCAGGTGTCGCTTGCAGGCGAGACTCGGTCTTTGCCCAATCCTTTTCTCGTGCTGGCTACGCAGAATCCGGTCGAGCAGGAAGGCACCTATCCGCTGCCCGAGGCCCAGGTGGATCGCTTCATGCTGAAATTGGTGGTGTCCTACCCGACGCGCGCCGAGGAAGCGCAGATCATTGAACGCATGACCTCAGTTGGCGAGCGCC
>CAZCXL010000141.1:4438-6845 GCA_964502625.1 uncultured Planctomycetales bacterium
CTGCGGCTCGGGTAGTGGCTTCGCCCGAGCAGGTGCTCTCTGCGCGTGCCTTGCTGAATGAAATCTTCGTGGATCCGAAGTTGCGTGACTACGTGGTGGATCTGGTCTTCGCAACGCGTTTCCCGCAAGCAGCCGGACTGGAATCCCTTGCCCCGCTGATTCTGTACGGAGCGTCGCCGCGGGCTTCACTTGCCCTGGTGCAAGCCGCGCGCGCGCGTGCCTTTTTGCAAGGCCGGGGGTTCGCCACTCCGCAAGACGTGAAGTCGGTCGCTCCGGACGTTCTACGCCACCGCGTGCTCACCACCTACGAGGCGGAAGCCGAGGGGATCGGATCGGAGCAGGTGATTCAGCGCGTGCTCGACACCGTTCCCGTTCCTTAGGACGCAAGCTGCGATGGCCCTCGCGCACGCCGACGGCCTGAAGGAGCTCCTGGCGGAGGTCCGGCGCATCGAGTTGCAGAGCCAGCGGCTGGTGACGGACGTGATGTCCGGCGGATATCGCTCGGTGTTCCGCGGCAGCGGCATCGAATTCGACGAAGTCCGCGAGTACGCAGAAGGCGACGATCCACGGTGCATGGATTGGGCCGTGAGCGCGCGCATGGGCCGCCCCTTCGTGCGTAAGTACACCGAGGAACGAGAGCTCAGCATCGTGTTCCTACTCGATCTCACGCCTTCGATGGAAGGTGGCTTCGGCGCTTGGTCTCTGCGTGGTGCGGCTGCGCGCGTCGCGGCCTGTCTGGCGCTCGCCGCCGTGCGCAACTCCGACAAGGTGGGATTGATCGCGTTTGGCTCCGCGGTGGAACGATTCGTGCCGCCGCGCAAAGGCGCCAGGCATGCTCTGAGTCTGGTGCGAGACTGCCTCGCCTTGCCGAGTTCCGGCCCGGGCCGAGGTCTGACTCCAGCGCTGGAGTTCGCGGGAAGAGCTCTGCGGCGTCGCGCCGTCATTTTCTTGCTGTCCGATTTCTTGGAGCCGGGAGATTGGCAAGGTTCGCTCACTTCCTGCGCCCGGCGCCACGACCTCGTCGCCGTGCGACTGATGGGCCAAGAGTGGCCATCCATGCCTACGGGAATGATGCGTCTGCGCGATCCCGAGAGCGGTCGCGTGCGGGTGGTGGATGGGTCGCATCCGCAAGCACGGTTGGAATACTCCCGCCGTGTGCGCGTAGGGCAGGAGGCCGTGGAGGAAAGCCTGCGCCGAGCGCGCGTGGATCGCATGGACGTGCAGATCCCGCGCGTGCGCAGCCGCAACTCCGTGGCCGGACCCATTCTCGAATTCTTCCGCATGCGCGAGATACGCGGTTCGAAGCGATGAGCGCGCGCACTCGCGCAGCATGGATGGCCGTGGTTTGGTTGGCGGGTGCCGCTTGCGCCCCGAGCGATCCCATTCCTGCGCGAAATTTGGAACAGCGCTTGGAGTTGGGGGTCCCTGAAGTGGAGTTCGGGGTGGCCTTCGCGCTGAGAGTCACGCGCATCTGGAGCAAGGATCTGGAGCCAGATCCGTGGAGCGAGCCTCAGTGGGAAGGAATCCGGATCCGGGAATTGAGCCGCATCCTCCGCGAAGATAACGCGCGCGAAATGGAGACCCGGAACTACGAGGCGCGCGCCTTCAGCCTGCAGCCGGAGTTGCTCTTGGAGTTGCCTCCTTGGACGGCGCGTTCATCGCGTGGATCCGGGTCGCAGATCGCGCGCGCAGAGCCGCATACTCTGAAGGTGATTCCCACGGTGAATCATGCAGAGCCCGGCTCGGACGAATTGCCCGTGGATCTGGAGGAGTCGACGACGGCCACCATCTGGCCCTTGGTGCTGTTTCTGCTGACCATGGCCCTCTGGCTGGGCCTGCGTCTGACGCGCAAGCGCGCCGCACCGCGGCTGATTCCTCCTGCGCTCGCGGTGGAGTTCGACTATCGCGCGGTCGCCCGCGCGCGCATCGCTGCGTTAAGGGAGACATCAGGAGAGGGACAGGCGCAGGATCGCGCCTTTCATGAGGAAGCCTTTGCACTCGTGCGCGATTTCTTGGATGCGCAGGGCACACCGTTCGCTCAGGCACGCACCAGCGAAGAACTCTTGCGCTTGATCCGAGATCGGGCGGGGGCGCGGCGACTTCCGCCGGCGTTTGCGGCATGCGATCGGGTCAAGTTCGGCAAGGATTCTTCGACGCATGAACGACGCGAGGCCCTGCTGGCTGCATTGGATTCCTTTCTGGAGGAGTCGGCATGAACGCATTCCTCGCGGCGCACACCGGATTCGTTCTGCTTTTGCCGCAAGCGCTGCTCGCGATTCTTGCCATTCTTGGGGCTGTGCTTTGGAGCGTGCGTCGTCGTCCGCCCGCCATTCTCTTTGCCCCAGCGCCTTTCTTGAGTGGTCCCACCTTGCCACGCTCCCTGCGTCAACGGCTGCGATTCCTGCCG
>CAZCXL010000142.1:0-6824 GCA_964502625.1 uncultured Planctomycetales bacterium
CGCCACGAGCGACAGCGTGACGGTCTGCTCAGACCAGCGCGACAGGTCGATGGTGCGCTGCCGCCACGCCTCCTCGGGTGGGACGACCTCGTCCAGCACCGACTCCCGGGCGCCATCAACCTCCACCTCGACCTGCATGCGCGTCGTTGCGGCGAGCGCACCCAGCGCGAGGTCGAGGCGCGCCGCGGGCGGCAGGCGCAGCGTGTAGGCGACGCGGGTCGGAGTGTGCGTGTAGAGCGTGCGCCGTTGCGGTCCGAAGTCGGAGTGGGCGTCCGACGAGACCGAACGCACGCCGACGCCGGCCTCGGCGTAGGTTGCGGAGGCCGGGAGCAGGGTCACCGACGAGACATCGATCTGCGCGGGCCCTTGCGCGCCGAACAGGATCGCGATCTGCTGCACCGGCCCGTGGATCCGCCCGCCCTCGCCGCGGACCGGGAAGCGATAAAGGCGAGCCTCGCCGCCGGGCTGCACGTCCGTCCCTGCGCCGTATCGGCGCGTCGGCCACTGCTCGTCGGGCGTGTCGCCGGCCGTCTTGCGCACGTCGTAGCCGATGCCGACCCACTCGACGGGCCCCGTGATGCGCGCCTTGACCAGGACGTGCGTCCACGGCGAGAGGTCGAAGTCCGGCACGTCGATGTACACGCCGCCCAGGAGATTCTCACCATCCTCCTGGGGTGCGCGGCTCGACTCCGTCAGGCGGATCTGCAAAGCACCATCGACCTCGGCCACCTCAGCCGCAGTTGCGCCGGGCGCGAGGTTGGGAAGTGCCTGCCATCCCGCGGACCCTTTCCCGAAGCTCCAGCGCAGCGACTTCGCGGTCTCGGGGCGCACGACGCCGCCTTCGATCTGCGCCGAGTCGAGGCGGTCTTCGAGGTGGATCGCCGCGACGGTGCGCTCGACGCTCTCCTCTTCCGAACACGCCGCGAGGGCAAGGACGAGCAGCGCGCCGACAACCGGTAGATGGGTGAGGTGTCGTGCGTTCATGGGTTCAGTGCGCATCGGCTTCGCTGTGGCGTGAGTCCAGGCAAGCATTCCGTGCCTCGGCTGAGCAGACGGAGTCTAATGGGGCGGATCGGAAGTCTCCGTTCCTGTTTCGTAGGAACCCGAGGAGTTGACCATCCTCGCTACCTTGGTCCAGATAATGGGGTTGGGTCAGGGTGGGTTCGGATAGAGCGTCCGCGCGCAGACCTATATTGGCGGTGTTGTGGGCATTCAGCCCAACAGCAGAGCGGACCCTCCCATGTCTCGAGTCGAAACGATTCTGTGCTGCTCACTGGCGGTACTCGCTTCCTGCGCGAACCTCGAGCGTCAGCCCGCGCTCTTGATGGAAGGAACTGGATCCCACAGCCTTCCCGTCACGACGCGCGTCCCGAAGGCGCAGATCTACTTCGACCAGGGCCTGATCCTCGCCTACGGATTCAACCATGACGAGTCGGTGCGCTCCTTCGCCGAGGCGGCGCGTCTCGATCCCGCCTGCGCGATGGCGTGGTGGGGGCAGGCGTACTCGCTCGGGCCGAACATGAATGCGGGCATGGATGAGAAACGCGCGCAGAAGGCCTCTGCCGCGATCCGCCGCGCCCTTGCGCTGGCAAAGGGCGCGAGCGAGCTCGAACAAGATCTCATCCGTGCGCTCGCTGTCCGGCTGGAGGCCCCCGTGCACGAAGATCGCGCGGTGATCGAAGCCGCCTACTCCGGCGCGATGCGTGCGCTCTGGCGCAACTATTCCGACAACGCCGACGTCGGCTTCCTCTACGCGGACGCGCTCATCGGCGAGACGCCCTGGGAACTCTGGTCGCCCGAGTTCGAACCGAACTTCAACACCCGCGAAGCTCTCGCGGTGCTCGAGCGGGTGCTCGAACTTGACCCGGACCACCCGGGCGCGAACCACTTCACGATCCACGCGTGGGAGGCCTCGGGTGAACCTCAGCGCGCCGAGGCGGCGGCTGACCGGCTGGGTGGGATCACGCCTGGATTGGGTCACATGGTGCACATGCCGTCACACATCTACGTGCAGGTCGGCCGCTACGCGGACGCAGTGCGCTGCAATGAAGCCGGTGCGCGGCTCGATCGCGAATACTTCCAGCGCGCAGGTCCGCAAGGCAACTACTACGGATACCAGGCGCACAACTCGCACTTCCGCATCTGGTCGGCGATGTACATGGGCGCCTACGAGGAAGCGCTCGACGCCTGCCGGATTCTGCTCGAGGATCTGCCCGACGAGATGAAAGCAGGCCCCGAGGCCTCCTCGTGGGTCGGTGTGGAGCAGACCGTGCATTTGCGTTTCGGCAATTGGCAAGCCGCGCTGGACGCGCCGTGCCCGCGGCAGGAGCAGCCCTACGCCATTGCGCTGTGGCACTATGCGCGAGGCCTCGCCTTCGCAAACTTGAAGCGATTCTCAGAGGCGCACGCCGAAGCGGCTCTGTTCGAGGAGGTTGCCGGAGCTCTGCCGAATGAGAACATGGAATTTTTCGACGCCTCGCAGCAGGTCATGAACATTGCGCGCGAGATGCTGGCGGGCGAGATCGCGTACCTGTCGGGCAACCCCGAACTTGGCTTCGAGCACTTACGGCTCTCGGTCGCAGCCGAGGATGCCCTGCACTACTCCGAGCCGTCGCCTTGGATGGTGCCCACGCGTCACGCCCTGGGCGCACTCCTGCTGGAGCAGGGGCAAGTGGCGGAGGCCGAAGTGGTCTATCGCGCGGACCTCGACAGGCACCCCGGCAACGTTTGGTCCTTGCAAGGGCTGACCGAGTGTCTGGAGCGCACGGGGCAAGAAGAAGCAGCCGCGCTCGTCCGCGCGCAATTCGCGGCGGCTTGCGCGCAAGCGAGCGTGGAAGTGCGCGCATCCTGCTACTGCCGCTCGCAGGATGCTTGACGCGATGTCACTCCTGCGCAGTCCTGTCCTGAAGCGTCTGGGCGTGCTGACGGCATCGGCCGGGCTTGCGGGGTGGATCGCGGCGGCTGCACCGCAGGAACCGGAGGCTTGGAAGGAAGAGATTCAGCCTCTGCTGCAGAAGTACTGCTTCGAGTGCCACGGCCCGAAGAAAAGCAAGGCGGGCATTCGCTTCGACGAGGTGGACCCCGACTTGGTGCGCGGCCCCGACGCAGAGACTTGGTCTGAGGCCCTCGACATGCTCGAGTTTGAGGAGATGCCGCCGGAGGAGGCGGACCTCGTGCCCACGGCGGCCGAACGCGCGCGATTGGTCGCGTGGATTGGCTCCGAGCTCGAGTCGGCAACTGCGGAACGCGCCGCCACGCGCCGCAGCGTGATGCGCCGTCTGAATCGCGAGCAGTACACCCGGACGCTGCAAGATCTGCTTGGCCTGTCGATCGAGTTTGGTCGCCGCTTGCCCGAGGATGGCAAGTCGAAGACGGGCTTCTCGAACAATGGCGAAGTCCTGCGCGCGTCGCCGCTGCATCTGGAGTACTACCAGAGCATCGCGCGTGACGCGCTCGATCAGGCGATGGCGCTCGGTCCGCGTCCGGAAACGGCGCGCTACTTCGTGCGCCTTGGACTGGGCGTCGGTGTCGGCCATGTTGGCGCGCGCACCGGCGGTTACCAAGCGGTGCCTCTCGATCCCGATGACTTCCGCGTGGAGGTGCGCGATGCAGACGGGCGTCCGCGCGAAGCCGCCGACGCCGCCGCGCGCGCAGAGATCGAGCGCGTGCAGCGCAAGGTCACCGTGGGACTGCGCGGCTTTCGCAAGACCGCTTCCATGTCGTGCCGGAGGGCGTGCTGCTCTATGGCGCGTTGCCGCACAAGGAAGTGGCGCCCGGCGCCTGGCAGGGTCCTTCGCCGAACATGAAATTGGAGATGCAGCGGGTATTTCCGCAGCGCGGCGACTTCGTGCTGCGCGTGCGCGCTTCCCGTGGTTACTTGGTGACGAATCGCAAGGAATTGCTCGTCGCACTCGACGATCCACAGCCGCGCATTGGTGTTGCTGCGCGCGCGCCCGGCGCCGAGCCGAGTGCGGCCGAGAGACTCGCCATGCAGCCGACTGAACTCGGTCCCTGGTACTTGGCCGGACCGATCCCTGCCGCCACTGGCGCCGAGGCGCGCAGCACCGTGTACGTGGAGGCGCCGTTCGTGGACTTCGGCGCGCCGTTACGTGACGGCCATACCCGCTGGCGGCTCGCCGGCGAGATTGACGGAGCCGTGCAGAACTACGAGTTGGATCGCGGCGTCGTGATCCTTGCGCGCACGATTCAGGCACCCAGTCCACGGACCATGGAGATTGCGGTCGGCAGTGACGACGCTTGTTGGATTTGGGTGAATGGCGCAGCGGTGCTCACGCGCGACGTGCAGCGCGGCGTGGCGCCGGATCAAGATTTCGTGAGCGTGCCGCTCGCGGCCGGGCGCAATGATTTGGTGTTCAAGATCGTGAACGATCAAGGCGGCTTTGCGAGTTATCACCGACTCATCCACGACGGCACGGTGCATGAGTCCGCGCCCTACACCGTGGACGCGCCGTCGGGCGCCCGCGTGCTACTCGCCGAGCGAGCCTCTGGGCTGCAGAACCTGCGTTTCGAAGCGGGGGGGCTGCATGCCGAAAATTTCCCGGCCGAGAGCCGCGCGCGTTTCGAGTTGGAGATCCCGGCCGGATACTGGCAGTTCGACTTGGTGCATCCGGCGATGCCACCCAATGCCATGGGTTCCGTGCGCCTGTCGGTGGACAATTTGCGTCTCGACTTGCGCCCCCAGTGCAGGGGCGAGGACCTTGCGCGCGGATATGCCGTGACGCCGCTCGGAGCAGGATTTCTGAACGGGGGTCGCCGCACGATCACGCTCGGCGGACCTTTTTTCGTCGGGTTTAGCCACTTTGTGCTGACGCCGCTGCCTGCGGGGCATCCGCTGGTCACGCGGCTTGAAGCCCAGGCGGCAGCGGAGGAATCTTTGGAACTACCGGCACTGCGCGCCTTCATCGGCACGCGCACGGACGATGGCATGGATTACGCCTGCTTCGACAGTTCGCGCACCGTGGATGCGCCGCTCGGAGCGGCCGCGACCTACGAGTTTCACGGCCGACTCGAGAACCTGCCGATCCCTGAGCCCGAGTCCGGCGATAAGGAAGAGCTCTCCGGAATCATGGTGCTCGGCGTGTGGAACGATCACCTCATCAAGCAGAGCGATGATCCAGGGCCGCCGTTGCTGATTGAATCGCTCGAATTTGAGGCCCCGTATCACCCGGTGTGGCCTCCCGAATCGCGCGCGCGCATCTTTCATGACTCGCCGAACCGAGGCGATGAAGAGCTCTACACCCGTGAGATCTTGCAGCGCTTCCTGCCGCGCGCTTTCCGGCGTCCGGTCGAGGTCGCCGAACTTGAGCGGTACCTGGACTTTTGGCGCTCTAGCCGCGCAGAGTATGCGCTGTATGAGCACTGCGTGCGCGAGACCTTGGTAGCGGCGCTGTGCTCGCCGAGTTTCCTCTTCCTGGTCGAACCGACAGACGCGCACGACGGCGAAGGACGCATCGGAGAAGACCTGCTTGCGACCCGCCTGGCCTTCTTCTTGTGGAATGCGCCACCCGACGCCGAACTCGCGGCCTTGGCGCGCGCCGGACGGCTGCGCGAGCAACTCGGCGCGCAGACGGCGCGCCTGCTCGACGATCCGCGCAGCGAGGCCTTCGTGCGCGCCTTCACGCGAGAGTGGCTGCGCATGGATCGGTTGGAAAACATCACGATCAATCCGAACCGTTTCCCGGCCTTCACGCGCTTCGTGAAGCAAGATCTTGCCGAAGAGACTTGGCGTTTCTTCGCGCACGTGCTGCGCAAGGACTTGCCGATCCGCACGCTGGTGGATTCCGACTTCGCGATGCTCAACCAGAACCTGGCCGAGTTCTACGGAATGGGTGGCGTAGAAGGCGTGGCGTTCCGGCCGGTGTCACTGCCGCCGGGGAGCGGACGCGGCGGGCTCATCGGTCAGGGGGCATTCTTGGCCGGACACAGCGACGGCGAAGAGCCGCATCCGATCAAGCGCGCGGTGTGGGTGAAGGAAAAGTTGCTCGGGCAGGCGCCGAAACCGCCGCCGCCCAACGTGCCCGCGCTTGATCCAACCGTTCCCAATTTTGAGAAATTGACGCTGAAGGAACGCTTGGAGCAGCATCGCAACAATCCTTCCTGCCATGACTGCCATGCGAGTTTCGATCCCTACGGCATCGCGCTCGAAGGCTACAACGCGGTAGGCCTGCTCGAGAGCATGCGCAAGGGCCGTCCGGTGGACGATCACGCCGTATTACCCGATGGCACAGCGGTGGACGGCGCCGCCGGTCTGCGCGCCTACCTCCTGGAACAGGTTCCCGACCAGGTGGCGGCCTCGGTGATCGAGCATCTCTTCGCCTACGCGCTGGGGCGCGACGCGGATTTCGCCGACGAAGCCGAGTTGCAGGCGATCGCCGCGCACGTCGAGGCCCGGGGCGGCACCCTCCGCAGCGTGGTCATCGAGATCGTGCAGTCGCCCTCGTTCCGGGACCGCTAGCGGGTATCCTGGAATCGGCATGGCGCGCAAATCCTGGCACCTCGATCGCCGCAGTTTCCTGCACGGTTTGGGAGTGGTCTGTGCACTGCCGTATCTGGAGGCCATGGAGCCGGCCACGCGTCTGCTGCGCGCCTCTGTGCCGCCGCCGCGCCGCGCGCTGTTCCTCTACTTCCCGAACGGCTGCAGTCTGCCTGAGGAAAGCGACGCGCAGAACCGGCAGTGGCGTTGGTTCCCTGAAGGCGTCGGCCGAGATTTTCGTTTCACTCAGGTGCTCGAGCCGCTCGAGCCCTACAAGATGGACATCGCCATTTACGGCGGCTTGAGCCATCCGAAGAGTCGCGAACTGCTC
>CAZCXL010000143.1:0-4873 GCA_964502625.1 uncultured Planctomycetales bacterium
TGTCGCGCTTCGGCCAGCGATCTGCGCAATCGCCCGCGAAAAGGGCGAGCAGCAGAAAGGGCAGAGAGAACAGGATTTGGGCGAGCGAAGGTCCTGAGCCCTCGCTGCCCTGCATCTCGATGGCGATCAAGACGACCGTCTGCTTGAATACGTTGTCGTTGAAGACGGTGAGGAATTGTGTGACATTCAGGAGCCAGAACGAACGCGCATGCCGCAAGGGAGGCACGGCACTCATGCGGCGTTCATGATCCGCGCGAGGAGAGTCGCACGTGCATCGTTCGGCAGCCAATCACCAGCGCTGGCGTCCTTGCACAAGGTCTCGAGGGAGACTCCGAGCCGCAAACAGGCGCGCAAATGGGAATCGCACTGCTTCCAGCAGTGGGTGGCGGCAAGTGCCAGCACGGCGAGGCGCTCTCGCTCCTGTAAGTCCAGGAGTGGGCCCGCGTAGGCCCGTCCGTACGCGTGCTCGATGACCCAACACCTCAGTTGAGGATCCAACTCGCCGAGTCGCGCGAGAACGGGCGCGGCATCGGATCCGTAGACCTCTGCGAATGCTTCCGCGCCCGAGATGGTGCGCGGAACGGGATCTGCCGCACCGCGCGCAGCAAGGGTGTCGGCGGCGAGATCGAGCGCGCGCAGCACGGGAGGGAAGCCGAAAAACAGCGAGAGAGTGCGTAACACTTCGCGCGCGAACGCCGAGCCGTGCTCCGCGGCGAAACGGCGAGCCTCTTCGGGCCACGCCCGCTCGTCACAGCGCTGTGCGGCTGCTGCGAAGCGTGCAATGTCCGCGAATCGCGCGTTCATGTGAGGGATGATTCCGCGGCGGGAGCGGCGCCCAAGAAGGGTTCGCGTGCCCGGCAGGATGCGCCGGGAGCAAGCAAGGGTTGACGCGCTCCGCTCGCGCAAAGCACCACTGTGGAGCCAAATTCGAAGCGCCCCAATTCGGCTCCGCGCGCCACTTTTGGCGGCGGAGTGTAGTTGCGATGTGAGCGCGCCCAAGGCGCGGCACCCAGGGTTGCGTCAAAGACGAATCGCATCCCGCCTACGTTCAACGCGCCCACGAAGAGCAGAGCAAATCGTTCACCACTCGGTGTACGGCAGTGGAGCAGCACGCGGCGATTGCTCACGAGCACCTTCCATGAGCGCTTCACCAGGGAGGGGTCCACCGGCTGAAGGCCGCCCGGCTCCGTCACGGCCTCGAGCACTTCCAGATCGCAAGGCGCGTGGAAGCGGTGGTAGTCGCGCGGTGCGAGATAGATCTGCAGCGCCTGCCATCCGGCCATCTGCGCCGGTTCCAGGCCGGGTAGTAGTTCTCGGCTGGAGTAGGGCGAGCCCTTGATCACCCAACTGCCTTCGCCTGCGAGATTTGCCTGCGCAACGAGCAGGCCATCGGCGGGAGCGAGCCAGCCGCCGTCGTCGGCGGGCAGAGGACGAGAGTCGGGCGGCAGAGCCCGCGTGAAGAGCTCGAGAAAACAGCCGTAGTCCTCCCAGACGCCGGGCACGCTCTCGCGCGCGATGCCGAGTCTGCGACAGAGGAACGGCCACACCCGCGGACGCAGGGCACGCGGCACGCGGCGAGTTGCGCAGAATCCCGCGAATCGTGAGATGGCGCCGCGCGGCACGCCGGGGAGAGTGAACAGGACGCGCGAGTCCATGGTGGAGCCTTCCGGTCCAGCGCATCCTAGGATGGCGCGGCATGCGCGCGCTGCTGACCGCCTTCGGCCCCTTTCTCGGGCGCGATGCGAATCAGAGCCAGAGTGTGCTCGAGCTGTGCCTCCGTCGCCTTCCGCCGCCTTGGAAGGCTGAGCTCCTCCCGGTGGATTTGGCGTGGGTGCGTGAGATTGCCGCGCGGCGCACGCGGAGCCCGGAGTTGGAAGTCTGGCTCGCGCTCGGAGAAGCGGGGGAGAACGGTACTCCTCGGATCGAAACCTGCGGCCGTAATCACTTTGACTTGAACCGTGATCCCGCGAGCGCAGGGGAAAAGGTGCTTGCGGGGCCGCTCGTGATCGAGGGGCCGCGAAGTCTTCCGACGACCTTGCCCGTCGCGGAACTCGCTGAGTATCTGCGCAATCAGGGGCACGAACTCACTCTTTCCGCCGACTCCGGCTCACACTGTTGCAATGCGCTGCTCTACTGCGGCCTCCACGCCGTTGCGGGGCGCGCCCGTCCACCGTGGATCGGATTCCTCCACCTTCCACGTCGCGCCCAAGACCTCAAATCTCAGGCGCTCATGATCCACGACGCGTTGGTGTGGATCGGTGAGCAACGACTCGAACAGCCGCGCTCCTAAGGCACCGGGCTATACTGCGCACGCAATCGAACATGGCTGATCGGGAACTCCACGTCGTCGTGCTCGCGGGCGGAGATTCCACGCGCATCCGCACCGGCGGCCCCAAGGCGCTGCTGGATCTCTGTGGGATTCCGCTGCTCGATCACGTGTTGCGCGCCGCCACCGGCGAAGCGGGCACCGTGCTCGGCTCTGCCGCCAGCCGCACTCTGGTTCTTGGCCCGCGTCATCGCGAGCCGATCGAGCGCTGGCTTGCCGGGTCCAGCCACAGCGCGTGGCGCACCGTATTGCAGGAAAAGGCGCGCGGCACCGGCGACGCAGTCGCTTGCGCCATGAACACGCTGCCGGAGTCGGGGCGAGTCTTGGTGCTCTGCGGCGACACGCCGCTCCTGCGCACCGAGGTGCTCGAGGCCTTGCTCGCAGAGGGCAACGCCATGCTCACTGCGCTGGTGCCGGAGCCGAGCGGCTATGGGCGCATCTTGCGGAGCGAAGACGGCGCCTTGGAAGGCATCGTCGAGGAGAAGGACGCCGACGACGAGCAGCGGCTCATCCAAGAGGTCAACGCGGGCGTCTACGCGCTCCCGCTGGCGCGGCTGCGGCTTGCGTTGCGCGGTTTGCGCAGCAACAACGCGCAGGGTGAGCTCTATCTCACCGACGCAGCCCTGCAGGTGCTCCATCTCGCCGAGGGCTCGGCGGTTTGTCTGCAAGAGGAATGGGAGCAGATTCTCGGCGTGAATGATTTGGCGGACTTCGCGCAGGTCCAGGCCATCGCACGCGAGCGCATCCTGCTCACGCACATGCTTGGGGGCGTCGTGGTGGACGATCCGGCCTCCACTTGGATTGAAGAAGGCGTCACCATCGCGCCAGGCGCCCGGATCATGCCCTTCTCGGTGCTGCGCCACGGAGTCCAAGTCGGCGCGAACTGCGTGGTAGGCCCCTTTGCCCACCTGCGCAGCGGAACGGAACTGGCCGACGGCGCTCAAATCGGTAACTTCGTCGAGACCAAGAACGCGCAGCTCGGCCCCGGCGCTAAGGCCAAGCATCTGAGTTATCTCGGCGACGTGACCGTGGGGGAGAAAGCCAACGTCGGCTGTGGCACGATCACCGCCAACTGGGATGGCAAACTCAAGCACCGCACCGTGATCGGTCCCCGCGCCTTCATCGGGAGCGGAACCGTGTTGGTGGCTCCCGTGCGCATCGGCGCGGGCGCAACGACTGCGGCCGGTTCCGTCGTTCTCAAGGGCCGCGACGTGCCCGACGGAGCGACCGTCGCGGGCGTTCCCGCGCGCCCTCTCCGCGTCCCCCCCCCTGCACCTTCCACCGGCCCGTGCCCGCCCGACCCAGCACCAGCGCCATGAGTTTCAAAGACTCTCGACTGAAAATTCTCGCCGGCTCGGCGCACCCGGCGCTCGCGCACGAGATCGCGTCCTATCTGGACGTGGCTCCGACTGCGGCTTACATCGGCCGCTTTCCCGACGGCGAAATTGACATCAAGCTGCACGAGGACATGCGGGGTTCCGACGTGTTCGTGGTGCAGCCGACCAGCCCTCCGGTGAATGAAAACATCGTGGAGTTGATGCTGATCGTGGACACGCTGCGTCGCGCGAGCGCGGGTCGCATCACCGCCGTCATGCCCTACTACGGCTACGCGCGCAAAGACCGCAAAGACGAAGGCCGCGTCCCGATTTCCGCCAAGGTGATCGCCAACATGCTCACCGGCGCCGGCGTGGACCGCGTGCTGACCGTGGACTTGCATGCCCAGCAAATTCAGGGCTTCTTCGACATTCCGGTGGATCACCTCTGGGCGCGCCCCGTCCTCCAGCAAGAGATCGAAGCCCTAGGAGTCGAAGACCTGGTCATCTGCTCGCCGGACGTGGGCGGGGTCAAGTTGGCCCGGGCCTGGGCCAAGGCCCTCGCCGTGCCGCTCGCCATCGTGGACAAGCGCCGAACCAGCGCCGATTCCGTGGTCATGGAGCACGTGATCGGGGAGGTCCAGGGCCGCAACGTCCTCCTGACCGACGACATGATTTCCACTGCGGGCACGATCACCGAAGCCGCCCGGATCCTCAAGGACCGGGGGGCTGGCCGGATCCTGATCGCAGCCACCCACGCGGTGCTCAGCGGCCCGGCCGCCGATCGGCTTCAAAATTCTCCTGCCGAAGCGGTGCTCGTCTCGAATACAATACCCCTCCGCGGCGAACTCCCCGAGAAGCTCAGGATCGTTTCGGTGGGGCCTTTGCTGGCCCGCGCCGTCAACCGCATCCATCGTGAAGAATCGGTCAGCGCCCTGTTCGAGGAACAGGGAGTCTGAGTTCCGCCCGCAGCAACTTCGTCATGAACATCGTCTCTCTGAAAGCTGAAGCCCGCGAGGGCGCCGGCTCCCGCGTCGCCGATCGGATTCGTTCCGCCGGCCGCATTCCGGCCAATCTCTTCGGAGCCGGCCAATCCAGCGAAAACCTCACGGTGAACGCCAAAGACGTGGAACGCGCGCTGAAAGAGCGGCGTGTCGAGTACATGCTTGAATTGGGCGATCGCCGTGAGCAGGTTGCTCTGCGCGACGTGCAGTACGACCGCATGGGCACCCAC
>CAZCXL010000143.1:4883-6798 GCA_964502625.1 uncultured Planctomycetales bacterium
CATCTTGCACCTGGATTTCATGCGCGATCCCACCGGCGAAATCGGTGCACGCATCGTCGCCGACTTCGCGGCAGCAGAACGTCGTCGCAAGGCGATGGTCGAGGCCGCGATGGAGCACAAGGCCTACGAGGATGCACAGCGCAAGGCTGCCGAGGCTGCTGCCGCCGCTGCTGCCGCCGTGGCCGTGCCCGGAGCTTCGGGCACTGCCGCCGCTCCGGCCGCCGCCGCTGCTGCAGGCAAGACTCCTGCCGCTGGCAAGGCCCCGGCCGCGGGCAAAGCCCCGGCCGCTGGCAAGAAGTAAGCATCTACGGAGATTGCGCCGGGCCACGCCTTGCTGGCGGAGCCCGGCACTCCTACCATGTTTCGTTCCTCCGAGACGCCCAGCCCTCCGGGATGGCGTTTCGTCGTGGGCCTGGGCAATCCAGGCAACGAGTACGCCGGTACCCGACACAACGTCGGCTTTGAGGTTCTGGATCTTTTGGCCGCCCGCCGCGGCTTGAGTTGGCAGCCGGAAGGCCCGGGCCTGTGTGCCCTGGATCAGGAAGCGCGTTGCGCCCTCCTCAAACCGCTGACCTACATGAATCGCAGCGGTATTGCCCTCCGGCATTTGGCGCGTGCGCGCCCGCTGGACGGACCGGCCTCAATTTTCGTCGTGACAGACGACTTCCATCTTCCGCTAGGTGCGCTTCGCGTGCGCTCCAACGGTAGCCCCGGCGGCCACAACGGGTTGGCCTCGGTGGAGGAGGCGCTCGGCAGTCAGGAGTACCCTCGCCTTCGCATCGGAGTGGGTGAGCCTGGCAAAGACGCCGTGGAACACGTGCTGTCCGCTTTCTCCGTCGCAGAGCGGCGCGTCCTCGAAGAAACCTTCGAGACCGCAGCTTGGTGCGCGGAGGACTGGGTTCGCGGCTCCTCTTTGGAGGAACTGCAGGCCCGCTACAACCGCCGCACGCCGCAGGCGGGAGACTGAGGATTCTCCTCAGGACGAACCGGCAGGACCGGAATGGCTCAAGATGAACGAAAACCAACACTACTACCAGGCGATGTTCCTGCTGGACAACCAAGAGGTTCGCCAGAAGGGCTTCAACGCCGTGCGCGACTGGGTTCGCAAGACCCTCGAGAAACACGGCATCCGCGTCCACGTGCTACGCCTCTGGGCAGAGCGCGAATTGGCTTACCCGATCGGGAATCGCCGCCGCGCCACCTATTTGCTCGGATGGCTCGAAGCGGGCGGAACCTCGGTCAACGAGGCCAAGCGAGAGATGTATCTCCTGGGCCCCGTATTCCGCAGCCAATACCTGGAAGAAGCCTGCATCCCCGAGGACGAAATGGCCTTGGGAATCGCCGAGATCGGTGATCACGAAGTCGTGATTCCGGACGATGTCGTCGTGGATGAATCCGACGAGAACTCCGTGCCTGAGCCGGAGCCTGACGTGGACGAAGAAGAAACCGTGGGAATCGGCAGGGAGAACGACCGTGGCTAAGAAAGCACCCCGTACCTTCGATTACAAAGACGTGGAAGGCCTCCAGGTCTACGTGACCTCACAAGGTCAAATGCTGCCCGCAACGCGCTCGGGTCTGAGTGCGCGCGAGCAACGTGAACTCAAGCGCGCCATCAAGCGCGCGCGCTTCCTCGCCCTCTTGCCCTACACCGCCTAGGAGGCCCACCGTGAAAACGCGTGTCATTTTGAACGAGGACATTCCGGCGCTCGGCCATACCGGCGACGTGGTGGAAGTAACGCCCGGCTACGCGCGCAACTTCCTCCTGCCGATGGGATTCGCCCTGCCTTGGTCCGCGGATGCCATCCTGCGGATTGAAAAGCGCCGCAAGGAAGCAGAGTCGCACCGCATCGCCGTGCGCTCAGACATGCAGGCGCTCGCCACTCGGCTCGCCAGCTTGCAGATCACCTTCGAAGAG
>CAZCXL010000144.1:0-6767 GCA_964502625.1 uncultured Planctomycetales bacterium
CGTGGGCCACCGTGACCCAGGCTTCTTGAAACGCGTGGGACTCAGCGCGGCGCTTCAACTCGGTGCGCAGGTCCTGCGCGAGTCGCGGCAAACGTTCCTCGCGGGCAAAGCGCAGGAATAGTTCGCGATAGGCTTCCTTCTCTTGGGCGGGCACTTCGCCGCCGTGCTCTTGGAAGACGTTGAGCAGATCACTCTGCGGTACGTCGAACACGATGCGCAGACCGCGGGCCTTCTCGCCCCGGCGCAACCGCAAGTAGTGCACCGGATCGAGTGAGCCGATGGGCGCTGCGGGCGCCACGAGTCCGTGCTGCCGCCGGGCTTCCTCGTCTTCGCCGATGGCCTCCACCGCGAAACTGCCGCGCGCTTCGAACACCTTGCGCAGATCCATGGCCGCCGGCGCGTTGCCGCGCAAGGCCGCAAGATAGGCCGCATGGGCCTCTTTCTCTGGCGCGACGTAACCGGCCGGAGGAGGCGCGGCTTGCACGGCGAGCAGCAAATCCTCGAGTGCAGTTTCGTCTTCGGCGTCCGTGACTTGAGCGCGCCACGCAGCGAGTTCCTCTCCGGCATGCTCGCGCAAGACATTCATGCGGCGGCGCTCGAAGTATTCGAGACGGCGCAAACGCTCAAGCAACAACTCGAAACCGAAGGCGTCGCCGAACACGCCAGCGAGCGCAGGGTCTGCGCAGCGCAGCCAGAGCGGATCTTCACCCGCAGCGAGGCCCGCGCGTAGCCGCGCAAGCGCTTCGGGTTTCAAGCCGAGCGCGCGTGCCATACGCGCGTCCGTCACCGGTTTCTCCTTCACGGTCAAGCAGGGCGATTCTAGCAGGCTCTCCCTCCGGCGCCGGCCGAAGGGTAAACCGGACTATTTGGTGCGGTCCTTGACCAGTTTTTCCTGCACGTATGCGGGCACTTCCATATAGCCGCTCGGCTCCATGGAGAAGGAGCCGCGGCCTTGGGTCAGGCCTCGAATCGTGCTGGAGTAGGAGAACATTTCGGCGATCGGTACCCGGCCGCGAATCTCGCGGATCGCGCCGGCCATGGTCAACTCTTCGATGGCCACGCGCCGGGTGTTGAGGTCGCCGATGACGTCGCCGAGGTAGTCCTCGGGAACGGTCACGACCAACTTCATCACCGGTTCCAGGATCTTGTAGTTGCCATCAATGGCGTCGCGGAAGGCCTTCTGTGCGGCCAGATTGAAGGCGAGTTCGCTCGAGTCCACTTCGTGCGTCTTCCCGTAGTAGAGCTCGGCCTCCACGCCCACGAAGGGCCAGCCCAGGCGTCCGCCCGTGACCGCGGCTTCGGCGATTCCTTTGCCGACTGCCGGAATGAAGTTGTTCGGGATCACGCCGCCTTTCACCGCGTTCACGAAGTTCGTGTTGGTGTCTGCGGAGATGTCCCAGGGCCGGAACTTGACGTTCACGACCGCGTATTGGCCCGAGCCGCCGGACTGCTTGATGTGCCGGCTCTCAATGTCCACTTCGCGCGCGATGGTCTGGCGGTAGGCCACGCGCGGAGCGCCGACGGTGATCGGCAACTTGTGATCGCGATTGATCCGCGTTGTGATGATTTCCAGGTGCAACTCGCCCATGCCGGAAATCACGGTCTCCACGGTCTCTGGATCAGAGTAGACGCGGAAGGACGGGTCTTCGCGGGTGAGCTTGCCGAGCAGATCGCTGAGCTTGTCGCGGTCGCCCTGCGACTTCGGCTCGATGCTCATCGAGATCACCGGCTCGGGGAAGGTCATGGACTCGAGCACGATCGGCTTGTTCTCGTCGCAGACGGTGTCGCCCGTGACGGTCATTTTCAGACCGATGACCGCGCCGATGTCCCCCGCCTTGATCTCTTCCGCGGGAGTGCGCGTTTGCGCGTGCATGAACACCAAGCGGCCGACGCGCTCGCGTTTGCGGGTGCGCGGATTGAGCACTTGGTCGCCGCGATGAATCGTGCCTGAGTAGACGCGAATGAAGGTGAGGTCGCCGTTCGGGTCCGCGATCGTCTTGAAGGCCAGCGCAGTGAGCGGTTCTTCAGGGTCCACGTGGCGGGTGATCACCTTGGTGATGTCGGCCGGATCCGTGCCGGTGACTTCGCCCTTGTCGAGCGGAGACGGCAGATAGTCCACGACCGCGTCGAGCAGGGGGTGCACACCCTTGTCGTGCAGCGCCGAGCCGCAGAACACCGGCACGGCGTGGCCGAGGAGGGTCGCCTTGCGGCAGCAATGGCGAATTTCCTCTTCCGTGAAACTGCCGCCGTCGAGGAAGCGTTCAATGAACTTGTCCTCAACTTCGATCAGCTTCTCGACCATCTCTTGGCGGCGCGAGGCCACCAGCGCGACGACGTCGGCCGGGATGGGAATCTCATCCATGCGGAGGTCCTTCTCTTCGGCCACGAAGCGGAAAGCCTTCATGGTGACGAGATCCACCACGCCGTAGAAATCTTTCTCGGTGCCGAGCGGCACCTGCATGCGCACTGCATTGCAGCGCAAGCGGTGCAGGATGCTCTCGAAGGCTCGGTCGAAATCCGCGCCGATGCGGTCGAGTTTGTTGACGAAGCAAATCCGCGGGACTCCGTAGCGGTCGGCCTGGCGCCACACCGTTTCGGATTGCGGTTCCACCCCGGCCACGCCGTCGAACACGGTGACCGCGCCGTCGAGCACACGCAGGGAACGCTCGACTTCGATCGTGAAGTCCACGTGACCCGGAGTGTCGATCAGGTTGATGCGGTGATCGCGCCACTGCACTTGCGTGGCGGCCGAGGTGATCGTGATGCCGCGGGCGCGCTCGTCCTCGAGGTAGTCCATCGTGGCTTCGCCATCGTGAACTTCGCCGATCTTGTGAGTCCGGCCCGTGACGTAAAGGACCCGCTCGGTAACGGTGGTTTTACCGGCATCAATGTGGGCCATGATGCCGATGTTGCGGATCTTCGACAGTCTTTCGACTTCCTTTTTGTCGAGGCCGGGATCCTGAAGGGTCTCGGTGGACATGGTTCGGGCGGGACAGGGTGGCGGGAGCCGGACGGGAGGGTGCGCAGGCGGGCCGAAATCGGCCATCGGTCCGATTGGACTGAGCAGGCGCGGGTGAAGCCGAATATTCTACGCGACCCCGGCTGCTCCGACCAGCCCACTCATGGCAATCACGCATCTCCGACTCCAAGTTCCGGCCTCGACGAGCAACGTTGGGACTGGTTTTGACGCGTTTGGGATCGCGCTGAACCTCATGTTGGACGTTCGGTGGGAGGCGGCGGACACCATGTCGGTCGAGCGCGAAGGTGCCATGCAGGAGTCGCTACTGGCCATCGGGCAAGATCCGGTCGTCCGTGGCATGCGCAGGGCGGCGATCTTGGCCGGAAGGCCGCTACCGACCGGCAAAGTGCGGGTTTCCGCGGCCTTTCCGCCCGGGCGCGGGCTAGGGGCGAGCGGCGCGGGCCTCGTGGCGGGACTCCTGCTCGGCTCCCGGCTGGTCGGGAAAGATTTGGGGCAGAAGGCATTGTTGAAGGAGGCGATCGAACTGGAAGGCAATCCGGAGAACGCGGTGGCTTCCTTGCTCGGAGGAGCACATTGGTCCTTGCGGCTCGAGTCCGGTGAGTGGATGCACTTGGGAACCGAGATGCACCGCGATTTGCGTTTTCTGATGGTGATTCCGCCGTTTCCACTCTATACACTACGCGCCCGGGAGGTCCTGCCGCGGACGGTGCACTTCGAAGCGGCCGCACGGCAAGCACAGAGAGCCGGTGTGCTGCGCGAGGCGCTGCGGACGCTTGACCCCGATTTGCTCCGCACCGCGGTGCTGGATTCCTACGTGATTGATTCTCGACTCAAGCTGTTGACGGGAGTGGGGCCCATGATTGAATTCGCCGAGCGGGCAGGGGCCCTCGCCGCCACGCTCTCTGGGGCGGGTAGTGGCGTGTTGGTGCTGACGCGGAGGCAGGGGCTGGCGGATTTGGAGGCGAGGCTCTCCAAACGGGCCTCGCGGCTGTGGGGAGAGAGTGGGATGGTGTTGAGGGCGGGGGTGGAGGCACGCGGAGGAAGAGTCCTCCCCTAACGGAAGCTGGCCCCTTTGAATGGTGCGACCACATCCGAACTCCTGTACTCAGAAGCCCTTAGGAGAGACTGGCTAGGCATCTCAGGAGTCCGAGCCTAAGTCGAGGCAATAAAAAGGCTTATGCCGGAGGAACACCAGCGAACGGGGCCAGATTCCGTTAGGCGCGCCAGGTGCCCGGTAACCCAGCCCGCAACTCCTCTCGCGTCACCGCGCGCGCCGCCTGCTCCGCCACGCGCTCACACAGATTGGGATCAAGAGCTCCCAATCGCTCATGCATGCTCGGCAGTTGAGAACTTCGCACTACGAAACGGCGCATGCCGATGCCGATCAGCAACTCCACGGCACCCGGCCAGGTGAGGCACTCGCCATAAACGCCGAGCTCGAGCTGCTGACCATCGGCCAGGCGGACCAGTTTGCGCACGGCCCGCAGGACCGCCGGATGCGGGGACTGAATGCGCTCCCGCACGGTCTGGTAGGCAGACCTCACGTCGGCGGCCAGGAGGAGTTGCGCAAAGCTGTCGAGTCCGATCAGCGCAAAATCCGAAGCGGCGAAAAGTTCCCGGCCCTCCAAGGAGGCAGAGGGTGTCTCGATCACCACACCCAAGGTCAATCGATGTGAAACGTCCGCTCCTTCGAGCCGGAGTTCCTCGCGCACTCGGTCGGCGGTGGCCCGCACAGTGCGTAGATCGCCGATGTCGTTCACGAAGGGCACGGCCACGCCTGCGTCCCGCCCCGCGGCAGCGCGGAGAATCGAGCGGAGTTGCACCTCGAGAAGTTGCGGATGCGCGAGCAGTGCGCGCACTCCGCGTAGACCGAGCGCCGGATTGGCCTCGCGGACCGGGTAAACGGAATCCAGGTTGGCCGTGGAGTCCAGGTCGGGCAGCCGGAACACCACTCGGTCAGCGCTCTCGATCACCTGCCGATACAGCGGAACGAGTTCTTCCTCGGTGGCTGCACCACCGCGTTGGACCAACGGCAGTTCGGTGCGATACAGCCCGACCGTGCGAATCCCCATGGCGGCGGCCTGGCGGGCCTCGGCTGGGCTGGCCGCTGCGGATTGCAGTTCCACCGCAGATCCATCCGCAAGTCGCTGCTCGCTGAGCACCTCTGGTTGACCCACCTCGTTGCGGGACTGGGCGACCCGCACCGTGTCAGCCGGCGGATGCACCATGACATGGCCCGCATCGCCGTCGACCAGTAAGGGATCGCCGGCGCGCACTTGGGAGTGAATGCCGCCGACTCCGATCACCGCTGGGATTCCTGCTGCGCGGGTCAGGATCACGCCGTGACTCACGAGGCTGCCTTCTTCAGCGACCAAACCGGCGATTCCTTGCTCGAGCGCCTCTGTGAGATCGGAGAGGGAGAGCTCACGCACCACCAACACTCCACCCTTCATGTCCGCGGCGCGGCGCGCACGCTCACCGGGAGGCTTCGCGAAGCGCAGCAAGCGCAGCGCGATGTCGCGCATGTCCACGAGTTTGCTGCGCAGGTTCGCCGATTGAACGACTTCGAACAGCCGCTCGTACACGCCGATCATGTCCTTGAGCGCGCCTTCGAAGTTGAGCCGGTCGTTGAGAATCCGACCGCGCAGATCGGCCTCGAGGACCGGATCTTCGAGCATGGTCAAGTGCGAGTCGAAGATTCTCCGCTGCTCGAGCGTGAAACTCTCGCCGAGCGCGTCGCGCTGGTGCACGAGACTGACACGCGCGGCACGCGCTGCAGAATCCACACGGGCCAACTCGCGTTCGACCTCATCATCCCGCACCCGGACGGTTTCGATCTCCTCGAGTCCGGCAAGGGAGAGGAAAGCGCGCCCATAGGCAACGCCCGGACTGGCGCCTTGGCCCTCGAAAGAGAGCGTCTGCGGGGGACTCCCAGTGGCAGGCTGCGTCACGCGGGTCCAGATTAACGCGGCCGCACGAGTCGCAGAACTTCGCGCACCAGTCGCTCGATCCCGCGATCTGCCTCCGCGATGCTGCGCGCAAGCACGTAGGCCGGAGTGCTCACGAGGCGGAGTTGCTCATCCACCACGATCCCGTCCACTGCGCAATCCAGGAGGGTGGCGCCGGTTGCCGCCGCCTCTGTGGCGGGCGCACGATCAAGAGGACCCAACGTGAGTCGAGGATGACGCCCCCGCAACGCGAGCGCGAGGAGCGCCGGCGCGATGCAGATGGCGCCGATCGGTCGCTGCAGGGCGAGGCACTCAAGGATGAGGCGCTCCAGATCCGGCACGAGAGTTCCCGAGGCACCCGATGTGGCGAAGGTGCCGAGATTGTGCGCCGCGCCGGATCCCCCGGGGAGGATGAGAGCATCCAGATCCTTGCCGCAGGCATGCGCGAGGGGTTCCACCGCGCCGCGCGCGATCCGCGCGGACTCCTGAAGCATGTTGCGTGTGGCGCCAGGAATCGGTGTGCCCGTGAACGCATCGCAGACGGCCCACTGCGCGGCATCAGGCGCGAAGCAACGGACCGAGGCTCCCGCGCGATCGAGATGGAGCAGAGTCAGGACCGATTCATGGATCTCCGAGCCGTCGAATCGCCCGGAGCCGCAGAGCACGACACCGACGTGAGGAGCCACGGGTCTATGATACGGGGGTGAAAGCGGGGAGTACCTCAGCCTGGTAGAGGGAGATCTTTGGGAGGTCTCAGTCGCGGGTTCGAATCCCGTCTCCCCGACCACCCCACCACGGAATCTGGCCCCGTTGGGTGGAGCGGAAGTCGGACGCAGGGA